>CAMCUG010000041.1 GCA_945878835.1 Chryseobacterium gleum
ATTCTCCAATTGAATACATATCTGCCGTCATTTTCATAAGTTCCAAAGCCTGTTCCAGCATCAATAGCCAAACGCTTACGGTAATCGGAACTTATAAATCCACCCCCGCGAAAGTACTTGTAGGTTTGGAATTTCATTCCGTCAACTCGTGGCTCAAAGAAATCATATCCTCGGGTAGGTAATGCGTCGTAATTCAGATTGATGTATAGGAACTTGTTCGTAATAACAGAGAATTCTCCTTCAACATAATTTGAAGTAAATGTTCTTGGGAAATAAAGATTCGAGCGTGAATAAGAGAAGTTTGTCCATGCCTTATTCAGTTTCCAAAAGGGTTTGTATATGGAATATCCCACGGTTCCTGAATTGATTTGTTCGTTGTTCGCTTGCAGATAGCCCAAATCATTCGGATCATAAGTATTGCTTTCGGTGTAGTGAAGCAATTGAAAATTGAAGTTTCCACTCACTTTCGAAAACTTCACTTCGCCCATCCCCCCATTTTTATCGCTCGGAGTTTCATTGAATTGATTTAACCCATTCTTCAGCGAGTATGACCCATGAAGATGAAGTTCGTAGGTGTTTTTCTTATTTCTAAAATTCCCTTCCATAGAGCTTACATTGGCGTCATAAGCCTTTCCTGATCGGGTCAAATTTGTATTCGTAAAAGAGACAAACGAGTTGTTTGGTAGATTTTGATCAACGACAAAAACATTTGAATTGGTAATCGGATTTGTTAGCTCTGCTCGTGTCTTCCCTGTAATGGTATCTCGAAACTCGGCAAAGCTCTCGGCTGTTAAACTATTCAGAAAACCTATGGCCAACCCTTTAGAATTTCGTCCCCCAATTTTAGTGCTGTTAATGACTCTTTGTTGTGAAGGGTTAGAAATTAAAACTTCGTTTTCTTTCCTCTTTGAATCTACGGTGTAGTAATCAAAAGGAGTATCACCAATTCTTCGAGAATAAAAAATCTCTCCGCGCTCATAGAGCTCCAACCCTTCATTGAAAAAGGGTCGATTGTCTTGAAATTGGATTTCGTACGGAGTTAAATTCAATATCAATTGATCACTAATGGTCTGACCGAAGTCAGGAATAAGCGTTGCATCCAAAGTATAAGCTTCATTCAAACCAATTTTCAAATCCATACCGGCATTGTACGCGAATTCGTTTGAACCCGCCTGTTCCTTCTTGCTGTAGGTTGAAATATATGGATAGAAGAAAATACGCTTAGGTGGAACAATTCCCTTTATTCCTTTCAAATGTCCCATTTGAGCCAAGAAACCAGCACCTGCAGGATCTACGAAACTCCAATTTGCCTGAATACGGCTTCTTCTAATTTCACGCGTAAAATTCACATGCCAATCTTGTTCAGGCAAATTAGGAAAGCGCAAAGCAGCGTAAGGGATCTTAAATTCTGCAATCCAACCATCTTTAACAATCTTCGTTTTGCAATCCCAAACAGCATTCCAAGAGGCATCTTCTCCATTTGCAGATTGCCTAGCATCGTATTGTTCACCTCTCGGAGAAACTGCAAACATGTATCCCGTTACCCCGTCTCTGTAGCAATTTAAAGCAACGCCAACGTAGTCTGAATTCCCATCACCATCTCTTCCCGTTAATTGTTGAAGAATACTGTCAGGCGCTGAATCATATGCGTAAATAGCGACATACAGCGCTTCATTTGTATAGACAACTCTGACTTCCGTGTTGTGTGTTTGTAGTCGGCCTGGATAAGGCTGAAGCCCCCAAAACTGATCTGTCACCTCTGCACTTGCCCAAGCCTCATCGTTGAGCAGCCCGTCCAAGACGGGTGCCTTTTCCGCTCTCACTGCAAAAGCTGTTCGATTTGCCAACTGACCTGAGGCCAAAAAAGCAAGATGGAAAACAACAAAGAGCACAAAAGATTTTTTCATTTGACCGCAAAACTACGATGTAGAACAAATGCAAAAAAATAATGTTTCGTAAACAGGTATAGAATTAACTTCGCCAACGATATTTCAACATGAAAAATAGTATTTTATTCTTTTTTCTCGTTTTTGTCTTTGGTGCTACCTCGATTGCGCAGAACTACGCGGTTAGTGGCGACGTTCGCGACCGTGCAACCGGAGAAAGTATCATTGGGGCAACCGTGTTAATTAAGAATAAGAACAGCGGCGCCGTTACCAATAATTTCGGGTTTTATTCCATTACACTTCCCACAGGAAATTATGAAATGGAATTGAGGTGTGTGGGTTACGAGACCTTGCTGGCTCCGTTGAAACTACAATCCAATCTTCACAAAGACTTCGAGCTTAATCCTATTTCATTTACGGGCGGACTTGTTATTATTGAAGGTACGCGCAAGGACAATGTCGGAAGCACCGACATGGGAAAAATTGAAATTGGAATCGATCAAATAAAAAAGATACCTGTCATTTTTGGTGAAGTAGACATCTTGAAAACCATAACGCTTCTTCCCGGAGTGCAGAGCAGTGGTGAGGGAAATGCGGGGTTCTATGTTCGCGGTGGTGGGGTAGATCAAAACCTCATTCTCCTTGACAATTCAACGGTATACAACGCCTCGCATCTTTTTGGATTCTTCAGTGTATTCAATGCAGATGCAGTAAAGAATATTGAAATTACCAAAGGAGGAGGTGCGGCTTCATACGGAGGAAGACTTTCCTCTGTCTTAGACATTAATTTGAAAGAGGGAAATAGCAAGTCTTTTCATGGCGCTGGTGGCATTGGAACCATTGCCAGTCGTTTTACTGTGGAAGGACCCATTAAAAAAGACACTTCTTCGTTTATTCTTTCAGGAAGAAGGACTTACATAGATGTTCTAGCGAAACCTTTCATGAATCCGGAAAGTGGCTTCAACGGGTCGGGTTATTTCTTTTATGATTTGAATGCAAAATTCAATCACCGTCTTTCCAAGCGCGATCAACTTTTCGCAAGCGTGTACACCGGAAAAGATGTGTTCTCATTCAACAGTTCAGATGCCGGTTTCTCAACGCGTATTCCTTGGGGAAATACAACAGGAACAATTCGTTGGGCGCATCAATCGGGAAGCAAATTGTTCATGAACGCCATTTTAACCTACACCGATTACAAATTTCAATTTGAAGGAAAACAAGACCAATTCACTTTCGGGCTAAGCAGTGGCATCCGAGATTACGGTGCTAAAGTTCAGTGGAGCTACTATCCTAATCCTACCCATCGCATGAAATGGGGAATGGATTACACTTTTCATAAATTCACACCGAACAACACCTATGCCTCCAGCGGCGATGTAGATTTCGATTTAGGTGAACAAGTGAAATTATACTCCCACGAGTCGGCGGCTTACTTTCAAGATGATTTCGATATAAACGAAAAATGGAGAATCAATGCCGGTGTGCGCATCCCCTATTTCATGCATGTGGGTCCTTTTACCCGATACACCTATCCAACTTCAACTTCAAGCGTTGGAGGATCTACAACTCCTATTACAACTATCTACGAGAAAAATAAAAAAGTTGCAGATTATGTCGGATTTGAACCGCGATTCAATGCGCGCTATGAAATCAACAAAGCATCAAGCTTCAAAATGGCACTGTCTCGAAATCTTCAATTCATTACACTCACCAGCCTCTCACCTTCATCGCTACCGACAGATGTCTGGTTGCCGAGTACAGATAGATTAAAGCCACAGCTTGCTTCGCAAGTGAGTATAGGCTATTTCAGAAATTTCTTTGACGATAGCTGGGAGTCGAGCGTTGAGCTTTACTACAAGGACATGCAAAACCAGAGTGATTATAGAGAAGGCTCTACTCCAGATCAAACCGTTGGCGACAACATTGACAACCTGCTTGTATTCGGAAGAGGATACAGCTACGGGGCTGAATTCTTCATTAAAAAACGAATGGGAGATTTCTCAGGTTGGGTCGGATATACTTGGGCCAAGACTATGCGCATATTTGAAGAGGTGAATAATGGCAAAGCTTATCCAACACGTTGGGACAGACGTCACGATGCAAATGTTGTTTTGATGTACACCCTTTCACCGCGCGTTGATTTAGGATTTGTGTTCGTCTACGCTACAGGAAATGCCATTACGCTTCCTATTTCCCGCTATTTCTTTGAAGGGAATTTAGTTGAAGTGTATGGCGAAAGAAACAGTTTCCGCATGGCCCCTTATCACCGCGCAGACTTTTCATTGAACGTGAAAGGAAAGCTAACGCGCTCTCGATTCGATGCTGAATTGAATCAGGTTGTGGAAGAACCACGCAAATTCCGGAGCAGCTGGAACTTCTCTGTGTACAACCTTTACAACAGAATGAATCCGTATTTCATATACTTCGCATCAAAAGACAATAACAACGGTGGCTTCCAAATAACAGCAAGACAAGTGAGTCTTTTCCCAATTCTACCGAGTATAACTTGGAACTTTGAATTCTAATTTTGAAATCACTACTTCAACTCAATTATCTCTTTTGGAAATACCGCGGACGATTGCTCCTTGGAACCTTGTTCATTGTTCTTTCCACTGCCTTCAATGTTTACGCACCCATTGTAGTGGGCGAAGGTGTTGACTTTCTGGCCGAAGCACTGAGTGCCGCGCAAGGGAAAATTCAAACCATTCATTACCCTGAAACACTTGCGCTATGTAGAACTTGGTTTGGACTGTCTAACGACATTCCGGAAGTGCAGAACAACAGTGCATTCCATGACTGGGTCATATACATTGCAATACTTATTGGCGGTCTGTATTTGTTCTTTTATCTCTTCAAAGGAATTTTTCTTTTCTTCCAAAGACAAACGCTCATCGTCATGTCGCGTTGGATGGAATTCGATATAAAAAATACCATCTACGCGCACTACCAAAAATTAGATGTTTCGTTTTATAAAGTCAACCGTACGGGTGATCTCATGAACAGAATTAGCGAAGATGTTGGACGTGTTCGCATGTACCTCGGCCCCGCTGTCATGTATACGTTGAACCTAATCGTTCTCTTCACCATGTGTATTGGCATTATGTATAAAATTTCTCCTAAGCTTACGTTTTATACCCTGCTTCCGTTGCCTTTCATGATGATCGGAATCTTCCTTGTTAGCAGAAGAATCAACAAAAAAACAGAGCGCGTTCAACGTCAACAAAGTGAACTTTCAACCACCGTTCAAGAAAGTATGAGCGGCATACGAGTGCTGAAAGGATTCGGCCTAGAAAATCACTTTATTGCGCATTTCTTCAAGCAAAGCCAGTCCTATAAAAAACTACAAATGCATTTGGTGAAAACAGATGCGTTGTTTACGCCTGTTATTGGAATGCTCGTTGGACTTTCAACACTGCTCACGCTTTACATTGGTGCCCGAGAGGTTGCTGCTGGCAATATTACTTATGGAGTCATTGTACAATTTATATTTTACGTCAACCTTTTAACATGGCCGTTTGCGAGTGTGGGCTGGGTGACAAGTTTAGTTTTGAAGGGAGAAGCGAGTATGACTCGTATCCTCGCTTTTTTAAATCAGACTTCTGCCATTCCAAGCGGCAACGAAACCGTTCAAACATTCGAAACGCTTCAATTTAAAAATGTCTCTTTCACATATCCTGAAACGAATATTGAAGCACTTTCCAATCTGAACCTCGAAATACACAAAGGCAAAACCGTTGCCGTTATTGGACACACGGGATCTGGAAAGTCTTCTATTGTTCAGTTGCTCATGAAGGCATATATGCCAACATCAGGAACCATTTCCATGAATGGAATTGACATAGCTCAATTGGAAACCAATGCCTACAGAGGCCTCATGGGCATTGTTCCGCAAGATGTTTTTTTATTCTCAGATACTATTGAAAGCAACATCCGCTTTGGAAATGGGAATGCGACGTTAAATGAAATTACACGGGCTGCTCAAACAGCAGATTTACACGAAAACATTCTTGGATTCGAGGAAAAATATGAGACACTTCTCGGAGAACGAGGCATTAATTTGAGCGGTGGACAAAAGCAACGACTCTCAATAGCTCGAGCTATTATTTCTAATCCTGAAATTCTACTTCTTGACGATTGTCTTTCGGCGGTTGACACCCAGACTGACGAGAAAATTATGCGCGGCCTGAAAAAAATTAGAGAAGGAAAAACCAATATCATCGTTTCTCATCGCATCAGCAGTGTTCATCATGCCGATAAAATTTTCGTGCTGCAGCAAGGTCAGCTAGCAGAAAGCGGAACACACGAAGAATTACTCGCTCAAAAAGGACTTTATTTTGAGCTTGCTGAGCTTCAAAAAATACAAGAGAACTAAATAACCTTCAGGGTGTTTTAATATTATGAATGTCTTAGTCACAGGAGGAACCGGGTTTATTGGAAAGCAAATTATTGAAGCATTGTTGGAAGAGGGGCATGCTGTCACAAACCTCACCACGCGGCGCAAACAGGAAGGCCGTGTTTCTGAAATGTTCCAACACGTCTATTGGAATTCGACAACTAAAGAACTGAACAAATCACTACTACCTCGCATACAAGGAGTCGTTCATTTAGCCGGCTACAGCGTGGCTAATAAGTGGAGTGCTGCAAACAAAGCCTTAATGGTTTCGAGTCGAATTTCATCGACCGAATTTCTTTGTGAAATCTTGAATGAGATGGAATCTCTTCCAGATGTTTTGGTTGGAGCGAGTGCCTCTGGATTTTATAAAAATTCCGATGAACATCAAGATGAAACAGCTTCTGTTGGAATTGGTTTCTTAGCCGACTTAACAGCGCAATGGGAAAACGCGAGCGCATCTCTTCACCCTTCCATAAAAAATATTCATTTACGCATTGGCGTTGTGCTTAGTGCAAACGATGGAGCACTGAAAAAACTCACTCCTATTTTCAAAACTGGAATCGGCTCTGCAGTTGGCAATGGAAATCAATACATGAGTTGGGTACATGAGAAAGATCTGGTTCGCATGTTCCTTCATTGTCTTGAAAGCAATATAGAATCAGGAGTGTACAACGCAACATCTGACAACCCCATAACGAATTACGAATTTTCCAAAACACTAGCAAAGGTCTTAAGAAAACCTTTTTTCCTTCCCAAAGTGCCTGCCTTCGTATTGAAATTAATTTTCGGAGAAATGTCGCAACTTGTTCTCGTGAGCCAGCGACTTTCAAACCTGAAAATAAAGTCAACCGAATTTGAATTCCGATTTAAAACTATTCAAGACGCTCTAACCAATATCTATGGAAAAAACTAAGATAAACATTCATTGGCTTCGAAGAGATCTTCGAATGAACGATAATCACGCACTGTTCACTGCTCTTTCCTCTGAATTCCCAGTGCTTGCTATCTTTATTTTCGACCCAAACATATTGAATCATCTTCCGAAAAAAGACGCTCGTGTTCAATTCCTTCATTCAACACTTACATCCATTCATGAGCAATTGATTTCTGTTGGAAGTGCACTGCGTGTTTTTCATTGCACGCCCGAAAAAGCTCTCGAGCAACTCTTGAATGAATTCGATGTGCAGAATTTATTTGCTAATCGTGATTACGAACCTAATGCACGAAAGAGGGACAAACACATCTATGATTCTTTGAAGGAAAAGGGAATTGCATTTATTGGAAAGAAAGACCACGTCATTTTCGAAGCCGCTGAAGTAACCAAAGACGACGGCCTTCCTTATACGGTGTATACTCCTTATAGCAAGAAATGGAAAACACGTTTGACATCACATCCTATTAATTGCTATCCGTCGGAAGAGCTTAAGTCTAATTTCCTTCAAACTAAAACATCTAATTTTCCTTCACTCGAGCAAATCGGTTTTGAAAAAACAGCGATCAAATTCCCCTCTATTCAATTGAACGTGCATGCGATTCAGAACTATCATCTTCATCGCGATTTCCCGGCTATTGCCGGAACCACACGCATGAGTTTGCATTTAAGATTCGGGACAGTGAGCACGCGAGCGCTCGTCTTGTATGGCTTAACATCCAATGAAAAATGGTTGAACGAATTAATCTGGAGAGAGTTCTACCAAATGATAATCTATCACTTTCCTGATACAGTTGACCATGCGTTCAAACCAGCGTATGACTTTATTGAATGGAACAACAACGAAGAAGAGTTTCACTCTTGGTGTGAGGGAAGAACTGGCTATCCGCTCGTAGACGCGGGCATGCGCGAGCTCAACAAAACAGGCTTCATGCACAACAGAGTTCGAATGGTTGTAGCCAGTTTCTTAACGAAGCACTTGCTCATCGATTGGCGCTGGGGAGAAAGATACTTTGCTGAAAAATTATTGGATTTCGATTTAGCTAGCAACGTTGGCGGATGGCAATGGGCGGCAGGAAGCGGCTGCGACGCGGCACCCTACTTCAGAATTTTCAATCCTACTTCACAGATGGAAAAGTTCGATAAACAAAATGAATACATAAAAAAATGGGTGCCTGAATTCAACACGAGTGAATACGCTTTACCCATTGTTGAACATACGTTTGCACGAAACAGATGTCTAGAAAAATACAAGGAAGCTCTTCTGAAAAAGTAAAGTCTTTACCTTTACTTCATGGAATTCTTTAAAGGACTAAAAGTTGTTGATTGCTCTTCAGTTTTGGCGGGGCCACAAGCAGGGACATTCTTCTCTGAGCTTGGTGCGCATGTCTTGAAATTCGAAAACGCTAAAACAAATGGCGATGTCACTCGAACGTGGCACACACCCATGGAGTCGAAAGAAAAAATTAGTTCGTACTATTCTTCCATTAACTACAATAAAGAAATTTATCTCGTTGATTTATCGAATGAAGACGATATTGCTCGTATCCACTTAGAACTAGAAACGGCAGATGTCATGATTTCTAATTTTAAAGAAGGTGATTCTAAAAAATTCCAATTAGATTCTGAATTTCTTTCTGAAAAATTTCCGCAACTGATTCAGGGAATTATTCGAGGATTTGAATTCGAAAGAGATCGCTTAGCTTACGACGTGGTTCTTCAAGCGGAAACTGGATTTATGTATATGAATGGGGCTGCCGACGGACTTCCCACTAAGATGCCCGTCGCTCTCATAGATGTGCTCGCGGCACATCAATTGAAAGAAGGAATTCTCTGTGCGCTTATCCAAAAAACAAAAACAGGAAAAGGGGCTTGTGTTGAAGTATCCCTTGAAAAAGCTGCTCTTGCTTCTTTAGCAAATCAAGCGAGTTATTTCCTAATGAACGGTCACATTCCTCAGCGCATGGGATCCCTTCACCCTAATATTGCTCCTTATGGAGAACTCTTTCAAACACAAGATGAAAAATGGATTGTACTCGCTGTCGGCAGCGATGAACAATTTAAAAAATTGAATGTCATATTAAACAATCCTCAAAACGCTGCCGACAGCAGATTTTCTTCAAACACTAATCGTGTAAAAAATAGAATTGAACTATTTGATATTCTTCAACGAGAATTTAAAAAAATAAGCTCTGAAACGTTCGAGCATGCGGCTATGAAGAGCGGAGTGCCGTATGGCCGCGTTAGGAATATGGAAGAAGTATTTGAAAGAGAGGCGGCGACTAAAAGTGTATTAACTGAATTCATCGAAGGCGATGAAACTAAACGTTTGGCTAGCGTGGCTTTTACTATTCAAACGAACAGTTAAAAAAACAAATCGCTCAATTCTTCAAGCGACTGTCCTTCCTTATCTTTTTCAGAAAGCACTTTCTCCCCTTCTGGCCATTGAATACC
>CAMCUG010000042.1 GCA_945878835.1 Chryseobacterium gleum
TCATTCGGGTCAATGTTGTATGGATTTCCATCTACAGCCACAGTCTTACGGAGAAAACGAACCGCAGCCTTTCCGTCTTGAACACCACGCATAACAGCCTCGGTCATTGGGCCTGCGAGGTTCGCAGTAATGGTCACACCCAATCTGTATTCCATGGAAATTGCAACATAGCCCATCTTCGCTAATCTTTCGCAGATTGGAACAACGTCTGGACCCGTCTTCGATCCGGAAAGGAAAAATCCACCATGTGCCACTATTACGGCAGGTCTGTTAGTTACGTTGTCACCAACGGGTTGGTAGATGTCGCACAACAGCACTTGACTTGTTCCGTTGTTTTTTAAGTTTTGTCCGTAAGGAACATCAGACGTCACTTGAACATCGCTAAAGATGTAATTCAAATACCTATTCCCATCGCACTGAGCCATGGTATTTAAGCTAAAAATAACCGCAAAAAAGGATAATAGTTTTTTCATTTGACAAGGTTTTAGGTAGCACAATTTAAGATTTATTCTTTTTGAAAGTGCAAAAAACATTATTCCCCTTCAAATGTTAATGATTTTTATAAGATTGAGCGGTATGTCTGTTGAAAGGATTATTTTTGCTCGACTTCACACTTATGATTGAAACTGATATCCTTATTATTGGTGCGGGCCCATGTGGTTTGTTTACCGTTTTTGAAGCTGGACTTCTGAAATTACGTTGTCACTTGATAGATGCTCTGCCTCAGGCAGGCGGACAATTGACTGAAATTTATCCGAAGAAACCCATTTATGATATTCCTGGGTTCCCTGTAATTTTGGCTGGTGAGCTGATAGATAATTTAATGAAACAAGCCGAGCCGTTCAAACCGGGTTTTACCTTGGGTGAACGCGCAGAGTCTTTCGAGAAGACAGAAGACGGAATGTTCATTGTAACCACCACAAGGGGAACGAAGCACCGTGCTCCGATAGTTGCCATTGCTGGAGGATTGGGATGCTTTGAACCCCGTAAACCGCCGATTTCAAACATCTCAGATTTTGAAGACAAGGGAATTGAATACATTGTTCGTGACCCCGAATTCTACAGAGGAAAGTCGGTTATCATCAGTGGAGGAGGAGACTCTGCGTTAGACTGGGCGGTGTTCTTAGCAAACGATGTGGCGAAGGAAGTTACCCTTGTGCATAGAAGTAAAAGTTTCCGCGGTCACCCAGATTCAGTGCAAAAAGTGCTCAACATGGCAGCTTCAGGAAAAATTAATCTGCACACAGACGCAGAGGTTGTTGAGTTAGGCGGAGACAATGTTCTTCGCAACATTACCCTTCAACACAACGATGAAACTAGAACCGTATTAGCGACAGATCATTGGTTACCCTTATTCGGATTAAGTCCGAAGCTCGGCCCGTTGTCTGAGTGGGGGTTGAACATTGACAAGAACAGCATTGAAGTAAATACGCTCGATTACCAAACGAATGTTCCCGGGCTATATGCAATAGGTGATATCAATTCTTATCCAGGTAAATTGAAGTTGATTCTTTGCGGTTTTCACGAAACTACGCTCATGGTTCAAAGTGCGTTCAAACGCATTTATCCCGATAAGAATTTGGTTTTGAAGTACACCACAGTTAATGGAGTTAACGGATTTTAAAAATGGAGAATACAGTACAAATAACAGTTGTCGATAGAGAAGATAAGGAACACGTTTTAGATGCTCCAACCGACATGGGTATGAATATGATGGAGCTTTGTAAATCATACGAATTACCTGTGGAAGGTACATGCGGAGGAATGGCCATGTGCGCGAGTTGTCACATGTATATTCTCTCAGATCACGATTTAGGAGACCGTAATGATGACGAAGAAGCGATGTTAGATCAAGCGTTCTTCGTGAAAGGAAATAGCAGATTGGGATGTCAGTTGCGCATTGCGGCAAGCTTCGACGGACTAAAAGTAAAATTGGCGGAAGTAGGAGGGTAGACTTAGCGTGTAAGCTGTTCAACAGCTAACACGTATGAATCGAACCCGAATCCAGAGATTGTCCCCAAACAATGTTGTGCAAGGAGCGATGTGTGTCGCTCCTTTTCTCTTGCTAAAATATTACTCAAATGCACTTCAATTACTCTAGGCTTAATCGCTGCTAAAGCGTCGGAAATAGCTACGCTCGTGTGCGTGTATCCACCGGCATTTAATACAATCGCGTCATAACTGTTTTTATCTTGAATAGCATCAATAAGCACTCCTTCATGATTGGATTGCAGGTGAAAAAAAATAACACTAGGAAATTTTTCTGTCAAGTGATGCATGAGCGTCTCTAAACTCTCTGAACCGTAAATAGAAGGCTCGCGTGTTCCGAGCAAATTCAAATTAGGTCCGTTGAGAATGAGAATGCGCATTATTTACGAACGGTGGTTTCTAATGTCCATTGGTCCTCAGTTATACTTATATCATTCTTGAAGAAGTACGTTCCTGTTTTTGAAATTACTTTTTGGTAGACATCGACCTTTGCCCCAATCTTCACCGTTCTTTCAATTACTTTTTGGCTCGGACGACTTGTTTCATAGGATTTTTCTGTTACTCCTTCGGAAAGTGATTCAGTGCCTGGTTTTGGATTTAGCAAAGAAGGATCCTTGGGACCACTTGGGTATTCCGGACGGACTTTCGAAGAATCGTTTTTAGTCTTCTCCGCTTTTTCTTTATCGTCTAAAATTTTTGTTTCAAGAACATGCGCATTGGCATTTACCTCCATGCGTTGTTTCTCCAATAAGTTTGGACTGTCGTCATTTATTTCCTCTTGGAGTGTTTTGCTTTTTTCAATCTCTTTACCGTGGGTAATGATTCCCGATTGTCCCGCTGTTTTTGTGCTTGCGTCTACCTCAGCGAAGTGTTCTTTCTCTCCTTTAAGGTCTGCTATTTCAGCGGTTAGATCTTCGTTTCCTTTTATGACTAACTCAGAATTCACGTCTTTCTCTTCGGCAATTCGGTTTCTGTTTTGATTACGCCCTCGCTTTGAACGTTCGGTGTATTCAGACGTTTGACTGTTCCGCTCTTCATGGGTAGAATGAATTTCTCGTTCATTCTTTTTGCGCTCTCTATCGTTCTTCGAAAATTCAGTGATCTGATTTTTATCGTCGTCCTTGAATTCTGAAGCTTTTTCAATATCTCTTCTTTGGCGACGTGTATAATTTTCTTTCCGCGCTTCGACATCATTTTTAGCTGAATCAATCGCCGTTCCATTAGCCGTTAAATAAGGTTCAGACTGACGTGTTATTTCTGTCAATTGATTTTGCTTGATGTCAATTTCAGCCTCAGCCTCTTCTATTTTTTCGCGGTGCTTTGATCGGAACCCGGCTTGACTTGTGCTATCTTGAGATTTGTCTTGGAAGATGTCAAGCATCTTTCTTTTTTCTGCTTTTTTCTGGGCGTCTCGGTAGAAGTCGTCAACCGCTTTTTCAGCATCGGCATCTACATCGCTCCTTCTATTTCTCGCACCATCTCTTTTTTTGTTTTCTTCTTCGATACGATTGGCCTCCGCTTCTTCGTTTTCACGAATGCGCGCTAGTCTGCTTTCTTCGGCATCCTTTTCTTTTTGACGACGAATTTCCTCGAATTCCTGTTCTTGTTTGATTCGCTTTTCTTTCCAGTCGATATCGGCTTGGCTTTCTGTGCTATGCAACTCAAGAATAGCCGCGTCGAGGGTTTCAATTTGTTTGATTGGGTAACGTTCTCCAAATTTAATGTTCAGCGCAGCGACATATTTTATTTTAGCCGCAGTCATTTTTTGCTCGTCGGCGAGCGTACTTTCTTCAAAAAGTTTATCTCCTTCTGCAATCAGTCGTTTGTATTCTTTGAGCTGCGGGTCTTCCGTTGGAGTGGTGTTGCGTACAACGGTATTCGCTGCTTCTAAGGCTTTCTTAGCCTTGTCTATTTGTACAACGGGGTAATTCTCTTCCGGTTTAACATCTGAAGCACTTTCATACTTATTAATCGCCTCTTGATATTGTTTTTTCGCGAAAAGATCGTCAGCAGATACGATTAGGGCTTTGTATCGTCTTTCTATTTCTTCTTGCTTGTTCTTGTCATTTGCAATCGCATCTATTGCTGCTTGCGCAATGTCTATTTGCTTTTTCGGATAGACTTCGTCTGATTTTAATTTTAAAGCATCTTTGTATGTGGAAATACAAGTGGCATAATTCTCTTCGTTGAACTCACCGTCTGCCTGAGCAATCAGAGCTTTGTATTTTTTCTCTTGTTCTAACTCATCTAATTTGCGTTGAATTTCTTCAAGTTGCGCAGCGGGGTATGGTTCATTCGATTTTATTGAAAGAGCTTCGGTGAATTTAGATTGTGCAGCCTCCCAAGATTGGTTTTTAAATTGAGCATCTCCATCTTTAATCAATTGAGCGTAACGCGCTTCATTGTTTTTGTTTGCTTGTTGCTCGCGAAATTTACGCTCGGCCTCATCGTATTTATCTTGAGCAGGTTTGTCTGAAGGAAATAATCCCAACGCAGCTTTGTACTTCGTCATGGCCTCCTCGAACTTCGTTCCTGCCATGCGGTCATCACCTTCCAACATAAGCTTTTCATATTCCTTTCTGACCTTATCTCCGTTCTTCGCTAAGTCTGCCAATCGTTTGAATTCAGCATCAATTTTCTTGTTCATTTCGGCTGTATATTCGAAATCGAATGTCACATAATTCGTTTGAGAATTGAATGCGGCTTTCCCCATTGGTTCTTTTAAAATATCTGTGTTGAAGCCGTCGACATATTTGAAAAGAGAAGATTCAAATTCCATTAAGAATCCACCAGCACGATCTTCCGCTGGAATATTTCGGGTGTCTACTCGAATTATTTTGGTAACATAATCTGCACGTGAGAATTTTAAATCGTAGGAATATCCCAGAGGCAGAGTGAAATCGAATTTTCCCGATGTGCCGGCCTCAAATACTCGTTCTTGAGCGCCATTTTTAAATACAATAATTTGAACGCCGTCTAACTTCTTGTCAGAGTCTTTGTCAATGATTGCTCCTTGACTTTTAATTCGAATCTCTTCGTTTTGTCCTGATACAGAATAGCTTGATACAAGAAGACCGAGGAAGGACGCCCAAAGTATAAGTACGCGAATAGCATTCATAGTAGATTAAATAAGATTCCTAAATCACACGTAAAGATAATCGGAAATACAACAATTTGAAAGAAAAATAACTCCCCGAAGGGAGTTAGATTTGAATAGTCATTTGGCTTAAAGCCTCGCCCGTGCTGCTTTCGGCTGCAAGGGAATAGTTTCCGCGGCTAAATCCGCTTACGTCTAAATCAACAGGTAGATTCAATTGTCCGGCTTTCTGACCGTGAATGAGTTCCACGAATTTCACAATTTCACCCTGCTCATCGCGAAGAACAACACGAACGTCTTCTTGATTCTCCAGTATAAATTGAAGGTTACTTTCCACACGGTTGGGTTTACCAGAGAAAGCAAGTCCGCTGTTTTCTTGAGCCTCTTCATAATCTACTTGATACCTTGGAATAGGCACACGCTTGTGTTTAGCTGCAATAATTTGAAGTTCATTTGCTTTCATTTTTCCACCGTCATAAGTGACAATAGATGCAACACTGTGGTCGTTGGTGAATGCCCAAACCAACTGTTGAATAGCAGGGCAATTGCCTAAGCGTTTGGCTTCAACTTCTTCAAGCGCTGCAACAAGATCGGCATTAGCCATTTCAGTTTTCCCAAGGTCGTGGAAGCCGTCAGAAGTGGACATGGCAGAAGCATTGCCGCAAGCCGTGTTCAGAAGAGTGCTTTTCTCTTCGCCTGGTGCAAGGAAGATCTCCCGAGATCGCAGCACAACGAAAGGTTGGTAGTCGTTGGTTGCCGTGTAGAATACTCTTCCCGTTTCCACATGCAAGGCCATTGAATCCTTGGTTGTGTTTTTTACTGTAAGTTGAAAATAACCGTGGTTGCGAATGTGATTAACGATTCCGCTGAAAGAGATCTTTTTCTCTTTTTTTGCTTTCTCGAAATTGCAACGTTGGATTTCTTTTTGTGCCGTTGTTTCAAGTCCAAGAAACAAAAGGCCGATAATTAAAATTGTGTTTTTCATGGTGCTGGGGTTTGAGGGGTTGATGATCGACTGATTCTAGCTAAATCTTTTTTTGTAATGAAGACAACCGTGTGGTCGTTTTTAATCGTTTTTCTTCGGCTACTTGGAATTTCTCCTAAACGGTAGCTGTATGTTGTGGTTTTGTTTTCTCGTTTGGAATAAACGTCCATTGAAATCCGGGAGAGTATGGAGACAGATCCGAACGGAATTTCAGTTGAGTGAGGTTTGTTATTGAGCTGCTTTTCGAAGTTTACTTGGACATTTTCCTGAGAGAATTCAATCCGAGAAAATCTTAGTGAGGGTGAAAGCACGAACTTGATTTCGCCGGTTGCTCGATCGTCATTGAATAGTCCGTATACTCCCGTTTCATTCACATGCACCAAGTGGTACTTTTTTTTGTTAATGGTTTTCGAACTTACTTTTTTTCCTTTAATCGAGTTCCATTTTTTCTCGGTGTAACTCCATTTCAAGATGAGAAGTTTTTCGCCCCGAACATTGGACGCTTCAGGCACCAGTATGTCAATTCCATCCTCAGCGAATTTCCCTTCGGGAAGAAATACGTCGAAGGCAGAATGGCATTCGAGTATTTGACCTTTGGAATTCACCGTGTTGAAATTGGCGGCCAGCTCTTCAAAATTCAAGTAGCGAACATCGGGCGCGTCTGATGCTTTTACTGCTAGCATTAAGCCAAACAGAAATAGGGTGGTGGTGATCTTTTTCATGGCTATTATTTGTTATTGAAGTATGCGTTAACTTTTTTTCTACTCTTGAAAATACTTAGAATATTTTTCTTGGAAACCTTGGTCTCTTCTATCCACTCTGTGCCAGCGGCATCTTTGCAAACCGATCGGATGATATAGTTTTCAATGTCGCGAGGAGCCTTGAACTTTGCTTCACGCTGGTTGTCGGAGATGTCACCTTCTATGCGAATGAAAGGCTCGCTAGAAATGATTTCAACATACGTAAGTGCAACATTCTTCGGAGCGACCGCTAATACGGGCGTCACGCTAGTCGACTTGTTTTCGACAAGTGCATAGATTCCAGATTCTTCAAGAACGGCAGCGTAGTAATATCCGCGAGCTCCTTTTGTAGGTTTTTTTGCGCTCACGACTTTCGTCCATTCTTTATTCATGTTATTCCATTGCAACAACATAAATTGTTTTTTTACAAATTCAGACTGTTGCAAAAGCGAAGCTGTAACAGGCCTTTGAGGCATTTTTCCTTCAGGGAAATCAATTTTCAATAATTCTCGTATGATTATGATTTTATTTTCGAAGAAAGATGACACGTTGGAATTGTATAACTCTTCTTGAGACGAAAGTTTTTGAATAGACAGTTCATTGGCTAATTCAAGGTCGTTGTATCCGCAGGTAATTGAAATATCGTTTTTGTTTGTGAAAGTGCTATCTGGACGGATGATCTCGGCAACTACAGCGTGTGGAACAATTTCAACTGAAATTACAGGAGCCTTCTTTTTCCCTTCCTGCTCATAATTAAATGAGATACGGTCGAAGTTTAAATGTTCTTCCTTGAAGTACTCTCTTAGTTCTTTTTCTCTCTTGTAAAACAGCGCCTGTTTTTTCGCATCTGCATTCCTACTTGGTTCTTGCAATGTGACTTTAATGCCTTTGGCTAAATAAAGTTCTTCGGCGTAGACTGATAACGCGCGAATGGTGGCTTCGTTGAATTTCTCAGAGTCCTTTTCAAATTCAATGACAATAGTTGAATTTGCTTGAGCGGTCAGGAAGTAACCAGCGCAAAATAAAACAGCAATTAATTTTTTCATAGCGTTGGGCTTTAGTGGTTCTTTTTAGTAACGCTATTTATTTTTTATTAATTGCCCTTCAGATAATTATTTTTTATTGTGTGACCCGCGATTTTTTTTGCAGATTTGTTTTATGAATACGAGTTATTGGGAAAGAGAGACGTTTTTAGAGGGCTACGATGTGCTTGTTGTAGGTGCAGGAATTGCCGGTCTTTCAACGGCTATAGAATTGAAGAGTAAAAATCCCGATTTAAAAATCGGAGTGTTAGAACGAGGTTGGTTAAGCGATGGAGCCAGTTCAAAGAATGCCGGATTTGCTTGCTTTGGAAGCGTTTCTGAATTTGTCGATGACATGAAAGACATGTCGTTTGAGGAAGTTGTAAGCCTTGGGATTAAACGATTCCGGGGGATTGAAAAATTGGTGAGTGATTATTCTGAAGATGTATTGAAGCTTGAATGGAACGGTGGACACGAATTGTTTTTTGATGAAGATTCAGTGAGTTTTAATAAGTGTTGCAAACACGTTGACCAGTTCAATGAAGCCTTTGAAAGCGCTTTGGGAATACGTCCCTACACTGTTCTTAACGTCAATGAATTTCAAGAAATAAGAAATTTAATTGGTGTTATTTCGAATAAATACGAAGGCGGATTAGATACGGGCGCAAGACTTCGTGCTATGCGTGAAAGAGCATTGAACATAGGTGTTCAGCTTTTCAATGGGGTTGAAGTTATCGGGTTTCATTCGAGTGGAAGTGAAATGCAAGTGAATACTATTGTTGGAAATTGGATGGCGAAGAGACTGGCATTTTGCACAAGTTCTTTTCATGCTAATTTGTTTGTAGAGCTTCAGATGACAGCAAAGCGAAATCAAGTAATAGTTACGAAACCCATTCCCGATTTAAAATTAGACGGAACTTTTCATCATCAAGAAGGATTCAATTATTTTCGGAATATAGATGGAAGAATCTTAATGGGCGGAATGCGTCATTTATTTCCAAATACAGAGTCCACAAGCCTTCAAGGCAACACGGAAGAAGTTGTAAGTGCTTTAACAAATTTCCTTCAACATAAAATACACACGACTTCTAAAATAGAAATTGATTTGGCTTGGAGTGGTATTTTAGGGGTGGGGAAAGATGAGCGTCCTATTGTAAGGGAAGTGGAAAAAAATGTATTTGTCGGCACCTGCCTCGGAGGAATAGGAGTGGCCATTGGTTCGCTTATTGGCGAAGAATTAGCCGGACTTATAGATTCTTCTTTTTCGAAATAAATTCCGAAATAGCATCTGCGCAGCGCTCTCCGTCTATTGCAGCAGATACAATTCCGCCTGCATAACCGGCACCTTCACCGCAAGGAAATAGATTTTTTATTTCAGGATGATTAAACAACTCTTTGTCGCGAGGAATTCTTACGGGTGAAGAGGTGCGCGTTTCAGGAGCAAGTAGCAAAGCATTCAGTCCCGCGAAATTCGGCATCTTAGTATTGAAATGTTGAAGCGCCCCGATTAAACATTCCGAAATAAATTTCGGGAATAAATCTCTCAGGTTTGTTGATGTTATGCCCGGACTGTAGGAAGTGTCTGGAAGTGTTGTGCTTTTCTTATTGTAGATAAAATCTGTCGCGCGTTGCGCGGGAGCGAATTGATTGGAACC
>CAMCUG010000043.1 GCA_945878835.1 Chryseobacterium gleum
AGAGGAAGCTTTGGATTTATTTAAGATGCCGCGTAACCTTGGCGAGTGGAACGGAGAAAAAATTGTTGTGGGCATCGGACGTTTCGGTCCATATGTGAAATTTAAATCGACATACGCTTCTCTTCGTGTGAAGGAAGGAGATGACCCGTTCACCATTGATTTGGAAAGAGCAATCAAACTGGTTGACGATAAAATCAACGGAGTGAACGCAAACCTGCTCAAGACTTTCACGGAAGACGAGAATGTTCAGATCATTAATGGACGCTTCGGGGCTTATTTGAAATCAGGAAACTTGAATTTCAAACTACCAAAGGGTGCCAAGGCTGAAGATATTTCTTGGCCAGATGCTCAGCAGATAATGGAAGAGCAGATGGAGCAGGCAACAAAAAAAGCCGCGTCGAGAAAGCCTGCGCCGAAAAAGGCTCCGGCCAAAAAGGCACCTGCTAAGAAGGCTGCGGCAAAGAAAGCTCCAGCTAAAAAGGCCGCTGCGAAGAAATCGCCCAAGAAATAAATGTGAATCATCACATTCCTTTGTTGAAATGATTTTTTAACTGAATGAAATTGAACGGATCCTCCGTTTAGTTTCGTTGTTATGGATTTGTCAGTATTTCTTACTCCGAGTATATTTCACGATAGCTCAAATCGCTTTTTCGCGAACAACACGATTGGTGCCCAGACGCGTTTTTATATCGACGATGAAAACGATTTGAACCAAAGGCAAATAGCCATTGTTGGGGTTTGCGAAGATCGAAATTCAGAAAACAATTCAGGCGCAGCAAATGCCCCAGATGAAGTAAGAAGAGAGCTCTACAAGCTTTTAGCCTGCGACGATTATTCGAAGATTGTTGATTTGGGAAATATTCTGCCCGGAGAAACCCCTGAGGACACGTACTACGCTCTTTCACAAGTTTGCACGGCTTGTATGAAGTTAAACATTGTTCCTGTTGTCATTGGCGGAACGCAAGATCTGACATACGCCACCTACAAGGCTTATGAGGCCATGGAACAAACGGTGAATTTGGTAACCATTGATTCAAAGTTGGATTTTGGTTCTAGTCCAGATGACTCCACTGCAGAAGGCTACCTGAATCGCATCATTCTTCACCGCCCGAATTATTTATTTAATTATTCTAACCTCGGGCATCAACGTTACTTGACGGACAAAGCTCTGCTTGAATTGACGACCAAGATGTATTTCGATGCAATTAGGTTGGGTGAAATTCAACAAGATCTTTCTATTGCAGAACCGGTCATTCGAAATGCAGATTTGTTAAGTTTCGATTTAAGTTCAGTTCGTTACTCGGAATTTATGTCGACCCAGAAAAGTGGTCCGAATGGATTTTTTGGTCATGAAGCGGCGCAGTTGTGCAAATATGCGGGTATGAGCGAAAAGTTGACTTGCATAGGTTTCTATGAATTTAATCCTTCATTAGATGACAGCGGTCAATCGGCAAAACTCATGGGGCAATTGATTTGGTGTTTCATTGATGGCTACCATGCGCGCCGAGGTGACTATCCGATTGCCTCACTTTCAGAGTATGAAAAATTCATAGTACTGTTAACCGATTCTGGAGATGAGCTGGTCTTTTATAAAAGTCATTTAACGAATCGTTGGTGGTTGGAAGTTTCTTACCCTGCTGGCTCCGAAGAGAAGTATGTGCGAAATCATGTTGTGCCCTGCACCTACGCCGACTATGTAATGGCTTCCCAACAAGAAATGCCAGATAGATGGTGGACAACTTTTCAGAAGTTGGTTTGAGAAATTTTAGGTTTCCAACAATTAGTTTATCATCTTTCATGTGCTAACTCATTGAAAACCACAGAAAATAAATCGTTTATCTTTTAGAAAATCTTGAATTCCGCTTGTTTTTTTTGTTTTTTTGAATAGATGTTCTATTTTAGCAAACTATGTATCATCTCACGATGAGATGTCATAGTGTTTAACGAAAGAAACAAACGATGAAAAAACTGTATTTTCTTCTCCTAGCTTTTTCTCTTGCAGGTGCTGTAAATGCTCAGCAGGATCCACAATTCTCATTGTGGATGTTTGATAGAATTTCTTTCAATCCGGCTGCCGCGGGTATAGATAACATGCATCAGATTCAGGCATTTCACCGTGACCAGTGGGATGGCTTCGACCGAGATCCAAAGACTTATTTATTCAATTACAACGGGTATGTTAAGGCTGGAGGAAGAACAGTTGGGTTGGGTCTTTCTGCAATGACAGAAGTTTTAGGTCAGGAACAAAACAAGTTCGTTCGTTTATCCGGAGCTTATCATTTGCCAATTGGCAACAATATTCTTTCTGCAGGAGTTCAAGTAGGAATGCTTTCAAAAACTTTAGGAACTAACTGGATTGCAATTGATCCAACGGACCCAAACATACCCCTAACAGGATTGTCGCAGGGTGGCTTTGATGCGAATGTTGGATTAATGTTTTACCAGAAGAATAAATATTACGCTGGGGTAAGTGCAACGCATTTGCCGGCAACAAGCTTAGCTGACTTAGGATTTGCAACTGCTCGTCATTTGTATGTTATGGGTGGTTACAATTACGATTTGAATAACGGCTTAGTTATTCGCACAAACGCTTTAGTAAAAACGGACATGAAGGCTTCACCAGCCATTGATGTCAATGCAAATGTTTTATGGAACAATTTGCTTTGGGGTGGTGTTGCTTTCCGTCCTGGAGATGCAATTATTCCAATGGCTGGGATGCAAATGACTTTGAATACCGTTCAGCAAGGACGTTATACATATACACACGGATTTAAAATGGGATATTCATATGATGTAACACTTAGTACGATTAAGAACTACAGCGCCGGGTCACATGAGTTCTTTTTAACGTATGAATTTAATCTTGGAAAAACCCCAATTCGAAGAATTTCAGGTGATCCCCGATTATTGTAACAATAAAATGAAACCCAACGTAGTTATAATAACGTTAAGCTTAACCCAACAGAGTTTAACTCATTAATTTAGGAAGTCATGAAAAAATCAATTTTGTTTTTCGCATTAGTGTCTTCGTTGCTTGTAGGATGTTATCCTGGACCAGCTGGAGAACTAGTAGGTGTTTACCCTCGCGAGGAATGGGTTCAAGTGAATCCTTATGGAATGAATTACATTCATTTCGGTTCTTTCACCATGGGAAATAACGATCGCGACCTCGCAGGTGGCATGACTGTAAAGGCTAAAACGGTGACCGTTTCTGCTTTTTACATGGATCAACATGAGATTTCAAACAATGAATATCGCCAGTTCGTTTTTTGGGTGCGTGACTCTTTAATGAGAGATCAATTGGCTCAAAACGAAATTGAGGGATTCGGAATTTCTGAGCGTGAAGACGGTCGTGAGATGGATCGTTTCATCAATAAAGGCTACAAACTCGATTGGGAGACTGAAATCGATATGGAAAACGATGAGATTTTCGATATCGTTTATGATGAATTCTACCTTCAAGGGGCTGACAAGTATTACGATCGTAAGGAAATTGATTCACGTAAATTGAAGTATCGCTACTGGTGGATTGACTTCGAAGGTGCTGCAAAGAAAAAAGGAAATCGCGATGAAGAAACTAGCGAGAAGAACTCATTGGACCAGTTGCACTCGATTAAAATCAATTCAGACAGAACGAAATTTGTTATCGAAGAACAAATCAATGTTTATCCTGACACCTTGGTTTGGGCGCATGATTTCACATACTCGAATAATACACATTTAACAGAAACATATTTCTGGCATCCGGCCTATGATGACTACCCTGTTGTGGGAGTTACTTGGGGTCAGTGTCAAGCCTTCTGTGCCTGGAGAACCCAAATCCTAAACGAGTGGAAGCAGCAAAACGGAGAAACATTCGTTCAGCGTTTCCGTTTGCCTTCAGAGGCTGAGTGGGAATATGCTTCACGCGGTGGACTTTCAAATGAAGAGTATCCTTGGGGCGGTCCTTACACACGTAACTATTTAGGTTGTCCATTAGCTAACTTCAAGCCTATGCGCGGTGACTATCCAGACGATAACGGAGTCCATACTGTTCCAATAGGATCATACTCTCCAAACGGCTGGGGTCTATACAACATGGCGGGAAATGTTGCAGAGTGGTGTAACACTGCATACGATGAGGCGGCATATGAAATTATGCACGATTTGAACCCGGAGTACGACTATCGTGCTAAAGAAGATGATGCAACTACTCAAAAGCGTAAAGTAACACGCGGAGGATCTTGGAAAGATATTTCATACTTTATACAATGCGGAACTCGTTCTTACGAATTTCAAGACACGGCTAAGTCATACATCGGTTTCCGTTGTGCAATGACATACTTAGGTCGTGGTAAAAGCGGTCCTGCTGAAGACTGGAACAGTCCAACTGGGAGCGAATAATTCATAGAAACCAATTAGAAACCATATAAATAACTTAAATTTTTAAATCAATGAAACCTGGAAGTAAAGCTTGGAAAAATTTTATGGCAAAACTGTACGGAATCGGAGCAGCTGTCGTAATTATTGGAGCGATGTTTAAAATTCAGCACTGGCCATTCGCGTCTTTGCTACTTGTTGTGGGATTGACTACAGAAGCTATTATCTTCTTTTTCTCAGCCTTTGAACCTTTACACGAAGAGCCAGATTGGTCTTTGGTTTACCCTGAATTAGCTACTCCAGAAGACGGAGAGCACGGTCATGGTTCAAAAAAGACTGTTGTAAACAAAGGTGTTTCTCAACAATTAGATGCTCTTTTGAGTGAGGCTAAGATTGATGGTGATTTGATTTCAAGTCTTGGAGACGGAATGAGAACATTTAGCTCGAATGCGCGTCAAATGGCAGACTCTACAGATGCTGCTATGGCAAGTTCAAATTACGCAAGTTCATTGCAAGATGCTTCTGCTAAAGTTTCTAAATTGGCTTCTACCTTTGAAGCTGCTTCAGAGCAATTGACTGGTCTTGTTGCTCATACAGAGCAAGGTGCAAGCGCAGGTGAGAATTTACAAAAAATGTCGCAAAATCTCGCTGCATTGAATGGTATGTACGAGCTGCAATTGACAGAATTAGAGAAGACACGTCTTATGTTCGGCGATATGGGTGCATTGGTTAAAAACCTTGCTGACTCAGTTGAAGATACGAAGTTGTACAAGGAGAATATCTCTGAGCTTGCTCAAAACTTGAAATCGTTGAACACGATTTATGCAAATATGTTAAATGCAATGGGCTCTGGCCGTCAAGCATAAGTTCCACATAATAATTATAGTAATTAAAATAAGGAGGAACTAAAATGGCTGGTGGAAAAGAAACCCCACGGCAGAAGATGATCGGGATGATGTATCTCGTTCTTACCGCACTTCTTGCTTTGAATATTTCGAAGGATGTTTTGAACGCCTTCATACAAATCAACCGCGGATTGGTTAAAAACAGTGCTAATTCGGAAGAACGTGCTGATGCTACTTTAGGATTATTAGACAATTGGAGTGACAAGGAAAAGGCACGCCCTTTCCAAGACAAAGCACACGAAATGGTTGAAAAGGCCGATGCTTTGGTAAGTTACATTATTGAATTGAAGGCGCACGTCTTGGCATGTTCTGCAAAGGGCAATCCAGACGGTACTGGATTCGAAGAGTATATTGTTGACGGTCATTTGATTGATATCGGGGACAAAGAAAAAGTCTCTAAACCCGATGAAAACCAAAACACGACACATATGCTAATCGGAGACGAGCCTGCATCACCCAAAAACGGTCCCTGGTCTGCAGTTGAGTTGCGTGAGAAGTTGACAGCGTTTTCCGATGACTGTCAAAACTTAGCAGTAACTGACTTAAAAGGAAACACGCACACAATAGTGGAAGAGGCGCCAGAGGCGAAGGCTTTAATTGCCAACACCTTTGCGTTTGCCGATATTCCTAACAGCGAAAAGGGTGAGCCGGATGAGAAGTGGGAAACTGCACTTTTCTACCACTCTCCACTGGCTGCGGTAATTGCGCACTTGAGTAAAATTGAGTCTGACGTTATCTTGGTTAAAAACACAGTGTTAAACTTCTTAGCTTCTTCTATCAACGCTTCCGATCTAAAATTCTCGGATGTTACTGTAGCTGTTGTGCCGAAACAAAGTTACATTTTGAAAGGAGACTCGTTTGTCGCAGAAATTTATTTGGCTGCATACAACAAGGCGAGTAAAACCAAAGTATACATGGGTGGTGAAGTAGGAGACGGTGCAAAGCCTGAGGTATTTGATTATTCTGGAAAAGAAGCAATCATGTCTGGTACAGACGGAAAGTGTAAGTTCAAGATTAACGAAAGTGCATTAGGATCGCACTCGCACAAAGGGGTAATTGTTTATCAAGATGCCGATGGTACTGATAAAGCAATTCCTTTCATCATCCCTCCATTTACTGTAGGTGAGGCTGCTTTGGTTGTTTCTCCAACGGCAATGATGGTGTTCTATGAGCGTGTAGAGAATCCGGTTGAAATTTCGGTTCCGGGTGTTGACGCGAGTCAACTGAGTGTTAGCATGAGTGGTGGCTCGATCTCTCAAAAGGGCGGTGGAAACTATATGGTAATGCCAACCAATGGTTCTAGAGATGCGACAATTAATGTTACTGCGGTAATTAATGGCAAGCAAGTAAGCATGCCAGCGAAGCAGTTTAAGATTAAGAAATTGCCAGATCCAACTCCTTCGTTTCAAGGAAAGAATCACATGACTACGACGATTTCTCGTGGAGATGCTACAGCAGCTTCTGCGGTGTTTGCTAGTATGGGTGCTGACTTTGTATTCCAAGGTATTCCTGTATCTATTAATGGCTTCACTATGACTGTTGCGAGTGCAGGTAAGATTACTCCTGAAATGCGCGCTAACGGTGGTTCATTAAGTTCGGAAATGAAAACAGCATTGTCGAAAGTGAAAACTGGAGATAAGATTTATGTAGAAAGAATTGAAGCTTCTGTGGCTGGTGAGAGACGTCCTCTCCCATCAATCAGTTTGAAAGTTCAATAATAACATTTAAAACGCAAGGCTATGAAAAAGCTAATTCCAGTTCTAATTGTTGCAGCATTCATGATTGTTGCTAACAGTGCTTATGCCCAACCACGCAGAAATGTATTGGATGGAGCGTATGTACAAGAAAACAATCCGCAACGCAGAGTGAAGGAATGGCCTTATTTGCGTGAAGCTGATGTGCTTTGGAAGAAGCGCGTTTGGGAAGAAATAGATCTTCGTCAGAAGATGAACTATCCATTGTTGTACCCTCTTAAAGATTTAAAGGGTCGCAAGAGCTTGTGGCAAGTAATTATCAAGGGTGTAGACGACGGAAATCTAACCGCTTACAGCACAGGTCCAGATGGAGCAGACGATGAGTTTACGTACAAGTTGGAGCCAGAACAAGTAAAAGGGTTATTGAATATTCCCATTACAGTAAAGAACTACATCAATGCAGATGAGTATGTATTGAAAGATACAATGATTACTCGTGAGGCAGAAGATATTGTGGGATACCGTCTGAAGGAAGATTGGATTTTCGACAAGCAACGTTCTCAGCGCTATGTTAGAATTATTGGTATTGCTCCAATGGTTCTTCCGAGAAACGCAGAAGGACAATTGCGTGATCCGGACAACCCAGTAGCAGTTCCTTTGTTTTGGTTATACTACCGCGAGTGTCGTTATGTATTCGCGAATTGGGATAGCTTCAACACAGTGAACGATGCCTTCCGTGGAAGTTATGATGATCTTTTCGAAATGAGAAGATTCTCTGCACACGTTATCAAAGAAGAAAATGTATACGATCGTGAAATTCAACAATACGCTCAAGGACTTGATGCATTATTGGAAAGTGAGCGTGTGAAGAAGGAAATCTTCGAATTCGAACACGATTTGTGGAACTATTAATTTTAAAGTTTTGAATCTGAACCCCTCGGTTTGACCGAGGGGTTTGTTTTTTTTAGGAAGGAAGAATGATTACAGTAGGGAATTTAAGTGTGCATTTTGGATCGAGAGAGTTGTTTTCGAAGATCGGATATTTCATTGGTCCACGCGAAAGAATAGGTTTAGTGGGAAAGAACGGAGCAGGGAAGTCGACTATGCTTAAAATTTTAGCTGGTATTCAAAAACCAACCGAAGGAACTATTTCGTTAGCCAGAGGAACAACAATCGGATACCTTCCTCAAGAAATGGTGCACTCAGAAGATGCTTCAGTCTACGAAGAAGCACAAGGCGCCTTCCGTGAGCTACAAGTGATGAAGGCACGTATGGATGAGCTAGGTGATTTAATTGCAAATCATGCCGATTACACTTCTGACGATTATGCCAATCTAATTGACGAAATAGAGTCCGTATCACATCGATTGTCGCTTCTAGATGTCGGAAGTACTGACGAGAAAATTGAGCGCGTATTAAAAGGACTAGGTTTCTCTTCGAAAGATTTGAAGCGTCCCATGCGCGAGTTTAGCGGTGGTTGGAAGATGCGCGTGGAATTGGGAAAACTCCTTTTAGAGAATCCTGATTTGTTATTACTCGATGAGCCAACCAATCACTTAGATATTGAGAGTATTGAATGGTTGGAAGAATTTCTGGTTGAATACCCAGGTGCAATTGTTCTCATTTCGCACGACAGAACCTTCTTGGACAATGTGACGAAACGTACCATTGAGATTTCAAAATCGAAATTATACGATTATAAGTTTTCTTATTCCAAGTATATTGTTCAGCGCGAATCAGAGGTGGAGCGTCAAGAAAACGCCGCCAAGAACCAACAGAAGTATATAGAAGACACGAAGAAGTTAATTGATAAATTCCGTGCGAAAAAAGACAAGGCGGCCTTTGCACAAACATTAATTCGTAAGCTTGATAAGCTTGATAAGATTGAGGTTGATGACATAGACGGAACGAAAGTTCGAATTGCTTTTCCACCTGCACCACATGCGGGTAAGGTTATTTTAGAAGGATTTGATGTAGGAAAGTCCTACGGAGATTTACATCTTTTCTCGAAGGTTAATTTCCAAATCGTTCGTGGAGAAAAGGTTGCTCTAATTGGAAAGAATGGTGCGGGAAAGAGTTCAATGCTACGTATGATCATGAATCAAGAGGCCTTTGATGGTGAATTGAAGATTGGTTACAGCGTTGAAGTTGGCTATTATGCGCAAAACCAAAGCGATATTTTAGATGG
>CAMCUG010000044.1 GCA_945878835.1 Chryseobacterium gleum
GAAGCCAGACGCGCCTTACAAGAGAGCAGTATTGCAGTGAATAAAGAAAAAGTAGGGATAGACGCTAAGATTGATGCGAACCATTTGATTCACGGAGAGTTGGTCATTCTTCAACGCGGTAAGAAGAATTACTTCTTGTTGAAATGTCTATAAAATAAGCAGGGATTCCCTTTGGAACCCCTGCTTATTTTGTTTAGGAAATCATATCACCAAATTGTCCTGCCCAACACATTTCAATTCGGCTAAGAAGCTAGAAACTTCTACATTAAAGACGGATAAGAAAATAAATGGTTGCCTAGGATTCTGAAAAAAGTAAATTACATCCTCTAATCTCGGCGTGATTCATTCTTCCGAGGATCTCGAAGGTTCCATTTTCATGGACAATGCCTAGGTCTTCAGTGGCAATAAAGGCACAAGAATTCTGATTGGCCAAGTCTATAATATTCAATGCCCCTCTTTTTCCATCGGGTAAAAGAGAAAGTGGATCTTGAAGATCTCTGCAAACGACTTTCATCCAAGGTGGACAAACAAATATTCCATTTCCTTTGGAATAGGCCTGTGAAAAAAGTTCAGTCATTCCGTATTCACTGTGAATTTCCCTCACCTGAAAGGCCTGACAAAGCTGAGCGTGAAGCTCACTTCGTGTGAGTTCTTCCCGTCTTCCCTTCATTCCACCTGTTTCCATAATGGTGGTGTGTTTTAGTGCCATTGGAAATTGTTCTGAAAAATCCAACAAGGCAAATGACACTCCGATTAGCAGTGTATTAACTGCATTTTTTTCATTCTCTTCGAGTTGATTCTTTAAAGTGGTGAAATCATATAAGAAAAAACCAGAGGTAACGTGCGCCTTTGGCAACAAGGCATTCACCATGTATACCAACGACGAGTTGTTTCTTTCTAAATACGAAGGAAGCAATGCTAAAATGCTAACTTGTTTGAGAGGAATTTCCAAATATTTTTGGAAGGTGGGGAAGAATGATTGCTCGTAAAGACTAAGGTCGTTGACTAAATGCTGACTGCGGTTTCCGCCTGTGCCGCTACTTTCGAAGGTGTGAGCAATTGGTTTGTCTTGACAAACGCTATGTGTTTTGAAAAACGAAATAGGTAAAAACGGAATTTCATTCCACAATGAAATTGAATTTATATCCTTTCCAAGGGCCTTGAAAAATGCTTTGTAAACGGAAGAATTACTAAGTTGCTTCTGAAAAGTCGCTAGCGCAAGTGTGTTAAAATTTTCGGAAGTTGTTTGTGTAAAATCCATTTTGCGCTTCTCTTAATTATCTTTTATCCTATATCTTTACAAAGATGCGAAAGATTAGGACACTACTTTTTATTTTCCTTACTCTCTTAGTGAGTAGCTGCTTGAAGGTGGAGACTTATCCGGATGAGCCGAGCATTGAGGCAGTCCGCCTAACAGTGAGCAGCGACAGCGCCTTTTTACAAGTCGATTTTATTGACGGAGATGGAAATGTTGGCCTCGGTCAGTCTGACACTGCAGGTCTTTTCGGCGCATGCGATACGCGATACAATTTGTTTTGTGTGTATGAGGAGTTGCGCAATGGAACATGGATGCAAATAAGTGAAGAGCCGTGTTTAAATCCGAATGCAGTTCCTTTCTATTACCGCGTCCCATGGGCAACACCTCCAGGTCAGAACAAAACACAAAAAGGTACCATTACCGTTCAGATGTACCCCGGTTATTATTTAAATAGCGGGTTTGACACCTGCAGATTTTCGGTGCGCATTTGCGACAGGGATTTGAATTTTTCGAATACGGTTCTTTCACCTGTTTATTTGAAGCCATAAAAAAGACCCGGCGAAGCGAGTCTTTTCAAGTTGAGATTTCGAAACAAATTAGTTTGACAATCTGTTTTTCAATTCTTGATCAAGAGCATCCAAGAAATCTTCAGTGGTTAAATAATGTTCTTCGCGTGTTTCACTTCCGTGAATGCAAACTGCAAGGTCCTTTGTCATTTTTCCACCTTGAACCAAATCAACACATACTTTCTCAAGTGTTTGAGCGAATGTGATTAGTTCTTGGTTATTGTCTAATTTCCCACGGAAAGCAAGTCCTTGGGTCCATGCGAAAATAGAAGCTATCGGATTGGTAGAAGTTTTCTTTCCCTCTTGGTGCTGACGGTAGTGACGAGTCACTGTTCCGTGAGCAGCTTCCGCTTCCATGGTCATTCCATCAGGTGTAATCAAGGCTGAAGTCATAAGTCCTAAAGAACCGAATCCTTGCGCTACGATATCGCTTTGAACGTCACCGTCGTAGTTCTTACATGCCCAAACAAATCCGCCGTCGCTCTTCAAACAGAAAGCAACCATATCATCAATTAAACGGTGCTCATAGGTGACACCCAATTCTGCGAATTTCGATTTGAATTCATTCTGATAAACTTCTTCAAAGATGTCTTTGAAGCGTCCGTCGTAATGCTTTAAGATAGTGTTCTTGGAAGAGAAGTATAAATTCCAATTGCGCATAATCGCTTGATTGAAGCAACTGCGAGCGAAACCATAGATGCTTTCGTCTGTGTTGTACATAGCCATTGCAACGCCGTCGCCGTCGAAGTTAAATACTTCCCAAGACTTTGTTTCACCACCATCTTCAGGGGTGTAAGTCATGGTTAATTTTCCTTTCCCTTTGATTACAGTATCTGTTGCGCGGTATTGATCTCCGAAGGCATGACGGCCAATGTTAATCGGTTTCGTCCAACCGGGAACCAACTTAGGAATATTGTTGCAAATGATTGGCTCACGGAATACGGTTCCACCTATTATGTTGCGAATAGTTCCGTTTGGTGACTTCCACATTTTCTTCAATCCAAATTCTTGAACACGCGCTTCGTCAGGAGTGATGGTGGCGCACTTAACCGCGACATTGTATTTCAAAGTAGCTTCTGCAGACTCAACAGTTACGCGGTCGTCAGTAGCATCACGATTCTCCATCCCTAAATCGAAATATTTAATGTCAAGTTCAACGTATGGAAGAATTAATTTGTCTTTGATGTATTTCCAAATGATGCGAGTCATTTCATCGCCATCCATTTCAACAATGGGATTGGCTACTTTGATTTTATTCATGGCGTAAACTTAAACTTGCTCGCGCTTGGAGAAGAAGAATGAACCTTCGATGGCCGCATTCTCGTCGCTATCTGAACCGTGAACGGCGTTAGCAGCAATACTTGTAGCAAACATGCGACGGATAGTTCCTTCGTCTGCTTTTGTAGGGTCAGTAGCACCAATAAGTGTTCTGAAGCTTTCAACAGCGTTATCTTTTTCAAGAATAGCAGCCACGATTGGTCCGCTAGTCATGTATTCTACTAATTCTCCGTAGAATGAACGCTCTTTGTGAACCTCGTAAAAACGAGAGGCATCTTCTAGAGTAAGTTGGGTCAATTTCATTGCGCGAATTGTAAATCCAGCTTCAATGATTTTGTCAATGATTTTTCCTGTGTGGCCTGCTGCAGTTGCATCTGGCTTAATCATCGTAAATGTGCGATATCCTGACATAATTAGTATTTTGGAATGCAAAAATACAACATTCCCTGTCTAAATTCGCTGAAAATTATTTCAAATGAATGCAAGCCTGAACTCGGCCAAAGCCATGGAATTGGAGGACAATTATGGAGCGCACAATTACCATCCGATTCCGGTAGTCATTGCGAAGGGGAAAGGCGCGAAGGTTTGGGATTTAGAAGGGAAGGAGTATTTCGATTTTCTTTCGGCGTATTCTGCAGTGAACCAAGGACACTGCCATCCGAAGATCATTCAAGCATTGAAAGATCAAGCCGAGAAAGTGACACTCACTTCTCGCGCGTTTTATAACAGTGAATTGGGGACGTATGAAAAGTTCATTACTGAATATTTCGGTTATGAAAAAGTACTTCCCATGAATACGGGTGTTGAAGGCGGAGAGACTGCTGTAAAGCTTGCGCGCAAGTGGGGTTATAAAGTGAAAGGCATTGCCGACAACCAAGCGATAATAGTTTTTGTTGAAGGGAATTTCTGGGGAAGAACACTGGCTGCAATTTCTACTTCTCAGGATCCTAGTAGTTATGCAGGATTCGGTCCGTATATGCCCGGATTTCTATCTATTCCCTACAACGATTTGAATGCGTTGGAAACTTGTTTATCGAGCGATCCAAACATTGCTGGATTTATGTTCGAACCTATTCAAGGGGAAGCAGGCGTTGTTGTTCCGCATGAAGGATATTTGGCTGGTGTTCGCGCGTTGTGCACGAAGTACAATGTGTTGATGATTGCAGATGAGGTTCAAACCGGATTGGCACGCACAGGAAAGATGTTGGCGTGCGATCATGAAAATGTGAAGCCCGATATTTTAGTTTTAGGAAAAGCGCTTTCAGGAGGGGTTCTTCCCGTAAGTGCGGTTCTTTCAAGCAATGAAATTATATTGACCATTAAGCCCGGTGAGCACGGCAGCACTTACGGCGGAAATCCTTTGGCCTGCGCTGTTGCAACAGCCGCTTTGGAAGTTCTTCGCGATGAGAACATGGCAGAAAATTCAGAGCGTTTAGGAGAATTATTCAGAAGAGAGATGAGAAAGCTTCAAAGTGAAGTTTCAATGATTACCCTAGTACGTGGAAAAGGATTGTTGAACGCTGTGGTGATCGATGATAACGAAGAAAGCGAAGCGGCTTGGAATATTTGTGTAGACCTTGCGAAGAACGGTTTATTAGCCAAGCCAACCCACGGAAACATTATTCGTTTTGCTCCGCCGCTGTGTATCACTGAAGCCGAGATTATGCAATGCGTTGAAATTATTTCAAATGTCATTAAAGCTCACGCTAAGAAGTAAAACGAAAGGGTTATAGCCAACCTTTCGATTTCATCCAATCGTCGTTGAACATTTTGCCCAAGTAGCGAGTTCCGTGGTCGTGGAAAATGACTACCACAACATCACCTTCTTTGAATCTATCTTTCATTTGAATAACACCAGCCATGGCAGAACCGGCGCTGTTTCCAGCGAAGATCCCTTCTTCTTTCGAAATCTTTCGTGTGTATATTGCGGCGTCTTTGTCGGTTACTTTTTCGAAATGATCTATTAGGTTGAAGTCAACATTTTCAGGAAGGAAATCTTCACCAATCCCTTCGGTCACGTAGGCATATATTTCGTTTTTGTCAAACTCGCCTGTCTCTTTGTACTTTTTGAAAACAGAACCGTAGGTATCGATCCCCAACACTTGAATATTTGGATTTTTTTCTTTCAAGAAACGTGCAGTTCCAGAGATGGTTCCGCCTGTTCCAACACCAACAACGAAATGCGTAATCTTGCCGTCTGTTTGATCCCAAATCTCAGGTCCGGTTGATTCGTAGTGGGCTTGTGCGTTACTTGGATTGTCGTACTGATTCGGCTTCCAAGAATTTGGCGTTTCTTTTTCAAGACGAGAAGAAACGCTGTAGTAGGAGCGTGGATCTTCTGGATCAACATCGGTTGGACAAACAATAACTTCTGCACCCAATGCACGAAGGGCATCGAACTTCTCTTTACTCTGTTTGTCTGTACTTGTGAAAATGCACTTGTATCCTTTCATGATAGCAGCAATGGCCAAACCCATTCCCGTGTTTCCGGAAGTTCCTTCGATAATGGTTCCCCCTGGTTTCAATCTTCCATCTTTTTCAGCATCTTCAATCATCTTCAGAGCCATGCGATCTTTAATGGAATTGCCTGGATTAAAAGTTTCCACTTTCGCCAACACTAATGCTGGAATGTCTTTCACTATGGTGTTTAATTTCACCATAGGTGTGTTGCCAATGGTGCCTAGAATGTTTTCGTGATACTTCATGCTGCGAAGGTAGGTTAGTAGATTTAATTTTTTCTGATCGACTCTGCTGGTCGGAAGGTTGATACGTAAAGCGATGGAAGAATCATAGCCAGTACACACACGCAAAGCGTAAGCGCATTCAGCACAACTATTTCCATCGGGTTCATGAGAATGGGAATCTCTGACACGTAATAATTAGCAGGATCTAATTTGAAAAATCCGGTGTATTTCTGAAACAGAGCGATTCCAATGCCGAGGATATTTCCAATGAGAACGCCTTTGCCAATGATGTGTGCTGCATGCCACAGAAAGACACGCAACATGATTGGATTGGGTAATCCCATAGATTTTAACGTACCAATGAACGATTGTCTTTCGAGAATGAGAATTAGCAATGCAGATGTCATGTTCACGATGGAAAGCACTACCATGAGCACCACAATAATGACTACGTTCACATCGAGCATTTCCAACCAAGCAAAAATTTCTGGATTGCGATCCGTTAATGGTATCACGAATAAGTCATACGGAATGGCTTCCCACAAGGGATCTCTCACTTGCTCAAGCGCTTCATAATTTTCAACTTGAACTTCATATCCGCCAATGTAATTCACTTCGCTTCCGCGCAAGTTCGAATAGGTCCATCGCGGAGTTACAAATTCATTCTCGCGGTGAGGCGGAAACGTCAAGTGAACGTAAGTGGTGTCGGGAATTTGATATGGCGCAGTAGTAATTAAACCGAAGGTAGTGTCGCGCATTTCCAGATAATAGATAGGATCTTTGGCGGGCGTTCCGTCGAGCCAGCGTTGTTCGAATTCCCCGTTATTACCGAAGCCAATTGGAGAAATGAAAGTGAGCAAAGGAACCGTTGCTGTATCTACGACTATTTGTCCTTGCAGCCCCCAACCTCCGAACTGCTGCAGATAAGCGAGATGAACGAAAATGAATTTTTCATCGTACTCTTCCAACTCTGTTTTGTAGGTTCCAACCAGTGTGAAATTTTGTTGTTGAATGTCGTCTTCGCTGTTAACGATGTACAGACTCATTTTCTGTCCGAGTTGAAGCGCTAACCGATTCGCAATGTATTCAGACAATACAATTTCAGCAACAGGAAGTGTGTCTAGGTTGTACTTCATTTGCAGCAAACGACCCTGCGTAAGAACGTTGTGTAAAAACGTGGTGTCGTATTGTTCTTCAATTCCTTTCGCAACAACACCTGACAATCCAGCCTTCGATTCCACGATGGCGGGCTTTTGAGCGTAAACGCTAATGTTTTTTATGCCTGGAATTTTCTTTAATTCTTGAATTAAGGATTTATCGTAGAGCAATGGCACCGATTCTTGCGCAGCGTTATCACCGTTCGAAACAATTTGAAAATGTCCACCGAACCCAATTACTTTTTGTCGCACTTCTGATTGAAAGCCTTTCACAATGGCCAATGCAAGAATCATAAGCGCAATTCCAATGGCCACTCCCCACATAGCAATGCGGACAATTGGCTTTGAAATACGCCCATTGTCGCTTGCTTTCAGCATGCGAAAAGCTAAGAAAGAGGCTAGCTTAAAAGATTTCATTGCGGCTCAAAGTTAGGACTTCGACATTGGAAAGTTACTAACTTCATTTATTTCGGTTCAATTTTGGTTAAGAATGAATAAAATTTGTGTGCCCATGAAACACAACCGGATTCATTTGTTTTTATGTTTTCTTTTTTTGCTAAATGCATGGAATGCATTTGCGCAATCTTCGGGTGCTTCGCAAACTGATTCATATTTTCATCTTCTTCAAAACAAGCGTGTTGCGGTAGTGGCAAATCCGACCAGTGTAGTCGGAAAAGCCCATCTTGTAGACACGCTTTTGTCTGTTGGAATTCAAGTGGTGAAAATATTTGCGCCTGAACATGGCTTTAGAGGCGAAGCCGGAAATGGAGATCACGTAAGCAACGGTTTCGACAAAAAAACGAAACTCCCTATTTTTTCTTTGTATGGAAGTCACACACGTCCTACCGCTGATATGCTTTCAAACGTTGATGTTATTGTCTTCGACATTCAAGATGTTGGCGTGCGCTTTTATACTTTTTTAGCAACCATGCAGGAGGTTATGGAGGCCGCAGTAATAAGCAAGAAGGCAGTTGTAGTTTTAGATCGTCCCAATCCCAATGGTTACTACGTTGACGGACCGGTAATGACAGATAAAAAGTTGTATTCGTTTGTTGGTCAGCTTCCAATTCCAATTGTGCATGGATGTACACTTGGTGAGTTGGCGAGAATGATTAACGGAGAAGGTTGGTTAGCCGGCGGGAAATCGTGCGACCTAACAGTTATTCCATGCAGTGAATACACGCACAATTCGTATTTCGAATTGCCTATTAGGCCGTCTCCAAACTTACCCAACATTACTTCCATTTATGCCTACCCCAGTTTATGCTTGTTCGAAGGCACATGCATAAGTATTGGACGTGGCACCGCTTTGCCATTTCAGCAATTCGGATTTCCCAAATGCAAAGTGGGCGAAACATCTTTCACACCGAAGGAAATTCCGGGCGTGTCCACAAATCCACCTTTTGAAAACCAGTTGTGCTCAGGAATTACTGTGAGTTTTGATAAACGTCCAACCCAATTGAATTTATCCTGGTTGGCTTTAATGTATTCCAACTATCCGAACAAAGAAAAATTCTTTTCATCACCGGGTTTTTTCGATAAATTAGCAGGAAATACGTTGCTTCGAAAGCAGATTACCCAAGGGATTTTAGAGAATGAAATTCGAGCTACCTGGCAAAAAGATTTGGACAACTACAAAACAATTCGTAAGAAATATTTACTCTACACAGACTTCGAATAAGCATGAAAATTTCACTTAAACTTTGTCTTCTTACGCTAGCTTTTTTTTTAGGAGGGAAAAGTGCGGTTGCTCAGTTGGAAAACACCACCCGTGACGTCGCGCGTAAGCATCCGAATGGAAAACCTTACGTTGTTGTTTATATGAAAAATACAACAGGAGAAATAGTAAAGGAAGAAGTTTATTACTCGAATGGAAATTTAGAGTGGGAAGGTTTTTACAAACGTTCCATCGAGGACGGCTCGTGGAAGTATTATTACCCGAGTGGAAAATTGAAAAGCAATCAGTATTACACCAAAGGAAAAGAGAACGGTGTGTTTCTAGACTATAACGAAGAGGGAAAACTAATTAAACAGAGTTTATTCAAAGACGGTAATTTAGTCTCGGAACGAAGTTTTTAATCTTATTTTTTCGGAAGCCACTTGTTTTCTTCAGCGCCCAATTCATTTGCTGCTGCGCGCGAAAGCGTGAACAAATAATCAGAAAGTCGATTCA
>CAMCUG010000045.1 GCA_945878835.1 Chryseobacterium gleum
GCTAAGGATCCGAGATTGATTATATGTCCTGTAGAGGCCACCAAATGCGGAAGACAAGTGTGTAGAACATTTAGCACTCCTTTAATATTCACATCTACCATGGTGTGCCAATCTTCCAATTTCGCATCTTCCAACAAATCGAAAATTCCCAATCCAGCATTATTCAATAAAACATCAATTCCCCCCATTTTTTGAACAGCAACGACAGTCATAGCCTTCACTTCTTCAACATTCGTCACGTCTGTCTTTAGAAAAAAAGTGTTCGAGTTTTTTGAGGCCATTTCGGCTAAAACGGCTTCATTTCGTCCTGCAATAAAAACAGCATGTCCATTTTTAATAGCCAATTCATAAGTTGCCGCACCAATTCCACTGGTTGCACCGGTGATTAAAATTCTTTTTTTTGTCATTATTTCTGAGCTTTTTTGTGCAGTATAAATGCGAGTATTCCGAAAAGCAAATTAGGCAGCCACACCGCTAATTCGCTGGGCACACCTAAGTTCATTGCGCTTACTGCTGTTATGCGCGAAATGAAAATAAAGATGAAACCGATGATGATCGCCAATGCGAGGTGAAAGCCAATTCCTCCGCGCGATTTTCTTGACGCAATAGAAACGCCGATCACAGTAAGGACTAAAATTGAAAATGGAGTTGCTGTTCTATTCTCTCTTTCCAATTCGAATTGAGCTACATTCCCAGAACCGCTCAGTTTTTGATCTTCAATAAAACTATTCAGTTCCGACCAATTCATGGTTGCCACAATTTCAGAACGCAATCCGAAATCTTCCGGGCGAACTTCTAAAATGGTGTCTAATTTTTGTTTGAAATAAACGTGTTCGGTACTGTCTTTGAAAATTCTTATTTGTGCGTTTGTTATACTCCAGGACTGAGTTTCAGGTTTGAAATTCGCAGATGATGAAATAAGTTTAAAAGTAAGTTTCCCATCCTTCCAGTGTTCCAACGAGAAGTTACTTCCACCTAAATTGCTCGGATTGTAGCGTTGAAAATAGGCGATAAGCCCAGGCTCAACTTCTCTGTGAATGTTCTTATCTTGAATGGTGAGTTGTTCCTTTAGATACTTCACCTCAAATTCAAACTTACGCTTATTCGCCAGAGGAACCACGTAGTGACCGAAGGTGAGAGAAACAATAATGAGTGAAAACGCCACAATGAAGTAGGGGCGAAGAATGCGGTTGTAACTAATGCCTGAAGAAAGCATGGCAATGATTTCCGAACGCTGAGCAAGCTTACTGGTAAACCAAATAACAGTTAGAAATATGATAAACGAGCTCAACAGATTTCCGTAGTACAGGCAGAAGTTGAAATAATACTCCACTACAATTTCCCAAATAGGTGCTTGCGATTGAAGCAGATCATCTATGTTCTCGCTAATGTCAAAAACAACAGCAATAATCACAAAGGCACCAATCATGAAGAGAAAGGTTCCAATGAATTTTTTAATGATGTAGTTGTCGAGTTTTTTTATCACAATCGAACGGATAGTCTTTTCACAGTTTCATCTTTCCAAGCAGCGAAGGTACCTTCAATAATTTTCTCTCGCGCTTTTTCAACCAGACGTAAATAAAAATTTAGGTTATGGACTGAAGCAATTTGAAGTGCGAGTATTTCATTGGCCGCGAACAAGTGTCGGACATAGGCTTTGGTGTAGTATGAGTCCACATAACTCTCGCCAGATTCATCAAGCGGAGAGAAATCGTTTTCCCATTTTCTGTTCTTCATGTTCATGGTGCCATTCCATGTGAACAACATCCCGTTACGTGCATTTCGCGTTGGCATCACACAATCAAACATGTCAACTCCAAGAGCAATGCACTCTAAAATATTTACCGGTGTTCCAACACCCATTAAATAACGCGGTTTGTCGGCAGGAAGAATGGAGCAAACAAGATCTGTCATTTCATACATCATTTCATGTGGCTCACCTACACTCAATCCTCCAATGGCATTTCCAAATGCTCCTTTGTTCGCAATGTATTCAGCACTTTCTTTTCGAAGGTCAGGAAATACACTTCCTTGCACAATTGGAAACAATGCTTGCGCGTGACCATACAACGGCGTGGTTTCATCAAGTCTTTTGAAACAACGATCTAACCATTGATTGGTAATGTGAAGCGATTCGCGTGCATACGTTTTGTCGCACGGATAGGGAGGACACTCATCGAAAGCCATAATAATATCACCACCGATAATGCGTTGAATGTCCATCACGTTTTCGGGTGTAAACGTATGTTTCGAACCGTCGATATGCGATTTGAAAACAACCCCTTCAGGATTGATTTTCCGGTTCTTCGATAAGCTGTAAACTTGATATCCGCCGCTGTCCGTAAGAATAGGTCTATCCCAATTCATAAACTTGTGAAGCCCGCCTGCTTGTTCTAAAATTTGCGTGCCTGGACGTAAATAAAGATGATAAGTATTTCCTAAAATAATTTGGGCATTCACATCTGCCTTTAGGTCCTCCTGTGTTACTGCTTTCACGGAACCAATGGTTCCGACAGGCATGAAAATGGGAGTTTGTATTTTTCCATGCGGAGTCTCTAAAATTCCGGCTCTGGCTTTCGATAATGCGTCCTTCGCCTCTATGGAATAATTCATTTCTTCTTCACTTCAACTTTTGGTTTGTCTTCGATTACACGCGGTTCAATTTGTGACAAATGCTGCAACCACAATGAAATTTCACTCAATTCATTTGAAGTAATATTTATGGAACGATTCTTTGTAGAGGCGTGCTCAGTCCACCTAATTTTATTCTGTTTAATCGAATTGTTTAATCGAAATTCAGAGTTAGACTTTGCAGCTTGATAACATAAATAGTTAACTTTTTTAGACAGTGCCATTTGGTCCAGTGTTGTCCATTTAGACTGAGCGTCTTCACCGAACATTCTTACCGCTGTTAAATCTTGCCCGAAGGTTTTCCCAGGAAAATCGAGTCTGTTAATCACAACTCCAGTGAACGATGCACTCCCATTCAGAGCAAGATATGCGCCAAGCCCATCAGCTACGATAAACGTATTTTCAGGAATAATTGAGTAATCCTTGCTTACAGAAGCGATAAGCAGCTCTATGTCTTCAGGGAATGATCCGACTAAATCAGAATAGGCAAAGCCAATTTTGGAACGGAAGGAATAACGGGTGTTCCAAACGAATACGGCATACCCACTTTGACAAAGGTGCTGAACAATCGGATTGAACTGATTCGAGTAAGGAAGGAATATGTTTTTCGGAATATAAATAACAAGGGGATAGGCTGCCTTGTCTGTTTTCGTTGGAAGATACATTCGACCTGTCTGCGGTGCAACTTCACCGGTTTGAATTTGGACAACTTCACTTGCAATAAAAACGAGCTTCTTTGCGTCGAATTTATCTGATGATACGGGATTGGCTTTGTTGTTCTGCCAAACGAAGTACTTAGGCTTTATAACCTCTCCCTGAACGCAGAATAGCAATGTATTCGTTTTCTCAACGAAATCTAAAATTTGAACGGAAGACCCTTTATATATGGCGTTAGCAAAGGTTAGTACTTTTTTAAAAGTGGAGTTTTGAGATTCTTGGTATTCTGCCCCATTTATATTGTTTGTGTTCAACACGACGTCATTTTCATGAATGAAAATGTCAGTGCAACTTTCGCCAGTTTTGCTGTTTAATGGTTTAATACCTGTTTTCGATATCGCACAAGCATATGTTGTTAGACTTTGGAAATTGGTAATTCCATAAAACACATCTCCTGAAGCATTGCACCCTTTTGTTTCAAAATAATATCCTGAAGAGAATTCGATAAGACTTTTCCCCAATTTCTCATTTTCTATGGAATAAATACGAGATAGCATGTTGCTATGAACTGCCACACCAACGATTCCTTTTGTTTTAGAGAAATACCAACCGAATATTTCTCCAGAGATAGTTCCTGCAGTGGAATGTTTTTTAGAGTTAATATCAAATTTCTCTATTGTAGAATTCCCCTCTTTTTTAGTACTGAAATAGGCGGTGTTAGCTGTAGATCCGATATATTCGTTGGACGGTATGGTTGCAACAATTTTACTCGTTTCAATTTGAATTATTTCAAACGAAGGCGATTCGTTTAGAATTTCTAGGGCAATGAACTGATCGCTAATAAAGAAAACACGAGAAGCATTCTTCACATTGCTGCAATTGATTTCAGTACTTTTTTCAGATTGCAGCTCTTGGATAACCAAAGAACTAATTCCTCCTGATAGATTAAGCTTCGCAAGCTTATCTCCGGATTCGTTCAGGTCGAGCGAAATAATTTGAGGCTCATTGAAAAATAAATTCGCAGGATATAAGGCATGCGGAACAGCAACTACTTTATTGGTATTTTCAGACGGAGGATTAACTTGTAAACCTTGGCTGAATGATTTGTTTTGGGTAAAAAACCCAAGCGCGTATAGTAAAATGCAAATTGTCTTTTTCATGCTTCAAATTTAGTGAAGGTTAAGCAGAATGAAGTTATTCACAACAAAAGCAGTTGATTTTTTATAATTCATACAAAATTGAGTTTGTATGTTTACAATCGAGGGGGTATATTTGCTGAAAATTAGAAAAATTTGCTAATTACCCCCATGAATTAGGGGGTATAATGAAAAAAAGTATGAGTTTAAGAAAAAACGCGCAACAGGAAATTAACAGTAGAGTTCCATTGCCAGGGGGTACAAGCGGCCAAAGAATAAGTGAGTACTTCGGTGATAATGTTTTCAATCCGCATAAAATGCGTGAATATCTGCCTGAAGATTTGTATGACAATTTAATGTCATGTATCAACCAAGGAACGCGCATCGATAGAAACGTTGCAGATCATATCGCATCTGGCATGAAGGAATGGGCTATCAGCAAAGGGGCAACTCACTTCACACATTGGTTTCAACCTTTAACAGGCGCAACTGCAGAAAAGCACGATAGTTTTTTCAAGCCATTGGGCGATGGAAGAGCTATTGAAAAATTTGAGGGAACCATGTTGGTTCAGCAGGAGCCAGATGCATCATCATTTCCAAATGGAGGAATTCGCAACACCTTCGAGGCTCGTGGATATACCTTGTGGGATCCATCTTCACCGGCATTCATTGTAGGCAACACGTTGTGTATTCCGACCATTTTTATTTCATACACAGGACATGCTCTTGATTACAAGATGCCTTTGATTAAAGCGCTTCAAGTTGTAGATTCTGCAGCGACGGCGGTTTGTCAGTATTTCGACAAGGATGTAAGTAAGGTAAATACAACCTTAGGATGGGAGCAAGAGTTTTTCTTGGTCGATTCAGCTTTACACAAGGCTCGTCCCGACTTGGCTATGACGGGTAGAGTTTTGTTCGGACACAGACCTGCAAAAGGACAGCAATTGGAAGATCACTATTTCGGAAGTATTCCAGAAAGAGTATTGGCTTATATGAAAGATTTCGAATACGAAGCTCATTTATTAGGCATCCCTGTAACCACGCGTCACAACGAGGTGGCTCCGAATCAATATGAAGTTGCTCCAATGTTCGAAGAGGCAAACTTGGCCAACGACCACAATCAGTTATTAATGGACTTGTTGAAGAAGATTGCTCAGAAGCATTACTTCAATGTGCTTCTTCATGAAAAACCTTTCGAAGGTGTGAATGGAAGTGGAAAACACAACAACTGGGCATTGGCTACGAATACAGGCGTGAACCTACTTCGTCCTGGAAAAAATCCAAAGTCTAACCTTCAGTTCTTAACCTTCATGGTGAATACAGTCGCTGCTATTCACGAAAATGCAGATGTTCTTCGTGCTTCTATTGCAACCGTTGGAAACGATCATCGCCTTGGAGCAAACGAAGCTCCTCCAGCAATTATGAGTTGTTTCTTAGGTGAGCAGCTGAATGCAATGCTTGATAACCTCGAGAAAAACATCAAGGCTGGAAAAATGACTCCAGAAGACAAAACTGAATTGAAATTGAATATTGGAAAGTTGCCACAAGTGCTCCTAGACAACACAGATCGAAATAGAACTTCGCCATTTGCTTTTACGGGAAACAAATTTGAGTTCCGTGCGGTGGGTTCAAGCGCGAATTGCGCTCATGCGATGATTACGTTGAATACAATAGTTGCGAACCGATTGATTCAATTCAAGAAGGACGTTGACGCGCGCATTGCAAAAGGAGACGATAAAGACGAGGCTATTTTGAAGGAACTTCAGCGTTTAATCAAGCAAAGCAAGGCCATTCGTTTCGAAGGAAATGGTTACGGTGACGAGTGGGTGAAAGAAGCTGCGAAGAGAGGCTTATCTAACTTGAAAGATACTCCTGCGGCATTGAAAGTTTGGAAAGACAAGAAGGTAATAGCTATGTTCGAAAAGCTGAACGTGCTAACCGGCGAAGAAATTCATGCTCGTTATGAGATTGAAGTAGAGAACTACGGGCGTCGTCGCGAAATTGAAGCTGAGATTGTGGTAGACATGGCGGTGAATCAGATTATCCCAGCTGCTTTAAGATACCAAAGTGAGTTAATCAATAACGTTCAGGGTTTAAAGGCTGTTTTAGGAGCGAAGGAATACAAAGAGATGTCGAAGACTCAGTTGGGACTCATAACGGAAATCTCGCGGCATGTCAGCGGATTGAAGGCTTGCACGGAAGGAATTGTGGTAGAGCAAGGCAAGGTTAATCACAGCAATACAGAGAAGATGGCAGAAATATATTGTCACAAGATTAAGCCTTTAATGGATGCGGCAAGAGATGCTGCCGATGCCTTAGAGCAAATCATTGACGACAATACTTGGCCAATACCAAAGATGCGTGAGCTTTTGTTCACTTGCTAAAAAGAGCTTCTAGATAATTGCGATTTTGTGCGGAAAAGTCACATTTTTGTTTATTTTCGCAATTACTAACTTTTAACTGGACTAAAACATAACGTATGAGATTTTTCAAATCTATCTTGGTGTTTGTTTGTTTGTCGACGTCAACGTTGATGAATGCTCAAAATAAAAAGATTCAACAAGCCGATATCGAGTTTGCTGGGCAAGGCTACAACCAAGCCGCAACATTGTACATCGGTGAGGTTACTAAGATCAAAAACATCGATGAAAAGGCGCGTGTTTTGTATAACATAGCTGAATGTTACAGAAATACCAAGCGTTATGGAATGAGCTTAGATTATTACGACAAGGCTATTAACGCCAAGTACGATAAGAAAACTGCAGATGTTTATTTGAACTATGGTATTGCTCTTCAAGAAATGGATCGCATAGAAGACGCTATCGTTCAATACAATAAGTACAAGGAGCGCGGCGGAAACGCTGCTTTAGCTGACATGCGCATTCAAACATGCACAAATGCAGCAGCAGCGAAAAAGACGAGCTTGAAATCTCGTTATGTGGCAGAGAATGTTGAGTTCTTGAATACCTCTGAAGAAGATTTTGGATTGGCCTATGCTTCAAAGAAATTTGAAGAATTCGTATTTACCTCAGCTCGTAAAGAGTCTGTTGGAAGTGGTTTAAGCCCTATCAACGGAGATGAGTTCAAAGATGTGTTCGTAGCTAAGTTGGACAAAAAGTTCAAGTTCCAAGGAGCACCAATGCCTGCAAGCATTACTGTAAACACCGAGTCTCACGAAGCTGCCGGAGCTTTCGATAAGGATTATAAAACGTTATTCTTCACACGTTGCGGATTCGATAAGAAAGGAAGAATGGGTTGTGATATTTACACGGCTAACAAGCAAGGAGACAACTTCGCAACAGCATCAATCATTGATATCATTAACAGAGAGTCTGATGACTCTTCTCGTGTTGGGCAACCATGCCTTTCCCCAGATGAGCAATATTTAATTTTTGCTTCGAACATGCCCGGTGGCAAGGGAGGAAGAGATTTGTGGTACATGACCTTCGATAAAAAATCGAAGATTTGGAACAATCTTACCAACCTAGTTTCTTTGAACACCGCTGGTGATGAGTACTATCCTCACATGACGGAAGACGGAACGTTATACTTCTCGTCTAACGGTTATCCAGGATTTGGTGGATTGGATATTTTCAAGGCAAAGAAGACAGGCGAGATGACATATGCAGATGTAACCGCAATGCCTGCTCCAATTAACTCTGCTTCTGATGACTTCGCGTTTATCATAGATAAGAAGCCAGTTTTGGATAATGTATTAATGGAAGGTGTGTTCGCTTGTTACTTCTCCTCGAACCGTCCAGGCGGCAAGGGAAAAGACGATATCTGGCATGCATATGAGCGTCCTTTGGAATTCACAATGACAGGTACTGCTTACAACAAGAAAACGGGAAGCACACTTTCAGGTTGCAAAGTGACCATAGTTGGATCTGATGGATCTACATACAACGCAGTTACAGATGCTAACGGAAGTTTCTTCTTAGACAAAACAAAGGTTAAAGTTGAAACAAAATATACGGTAGATATTCAAAAGGAAAATTTCATAGGTACTGGAGATAAATTTTCTACCATAGGAGCAAAGGAGTCTACGAACTACCAACAAGATTACTTCTTAATTCCTATTGAGATTGGAAAGGAGTATCCAATGCCAACGGTGTTGTATCCTTTCAACAAAACAGAATTGTTAGTGAACGACGAAGTGAACAGTGCCGACTCTTTAAACTACTTGTTGAATATTCTTACTGAAAATCCAACATTCGTGGTTCAGCTAGAGTCTCACACAGATGCTCGTGGCGATGTGCCAAGCAACGATAGACTTTCTCAAGGTCGTGCAGAAACGTGCGTAACATACCTTACTTCAAAAGGAATTGCTGCTGACAGATTGGTTGCAAAAGGAAAAGGCGAGAGTGAGCCACGTACAATCAAAGAAGGTGATCGTTTGTCTTCGGAGACGTTCGCTGAATTCCCGGTTGGAACCAATTTAGATGAGGCTTTCATTAGCGCTCTTACCGACAACGATTCTAGCGAGCGAGCGCATCAATTAAATCGTCGTACAACATTCAGAATCCTAAGAACGGACTACGTTCCAAAGAAATAGCATTAAAACAAACGAAAGGGCTGACACTCGTTGTCAGCCCTTTTTATTTTATATGAGTCAAGCCGAAAACAGATACAACAGCAG
>CAMCUG010000046.1 GCA_945878835.1 Chryseobacterium gleum
TTCTCCTTGTTGAAGACGAATGTCTGCGGCGTTGTTCAACGCTTCTTCGGTGAAGTCTGAGAATGGCAAGGCAATCACACGCTCGTAATAAATAATTGCAGACTCTTTGTTGCCTTCATTCTTGAAACAATCGGCCAATAAGAAGTTTGCTTCTGCGCCGTGAATGGCATTTGGATACTGATTCAAATACGATTCAAGTTTTCCTTTTGCTTTGGCGCATTCACCTGCATAGGCGGGTGCAGAAGCTTTTGTGAATACCCCATCCTCAATTTCCAGCGCGCTTACATCGGCAACGGTTAAATTCGTAATCTGATTTTGGAATTCAATGTCATCGATCAACACCGGCTTCACAATCTCCAATGCATCAAGAATAATCTTGTCGTTCCCGTAGTTCGTATAAAGAGTGTTCCATGTTGTTTTCACTTTCGCGTCGTTTTCTTCGTTGCGATAGATCAAACACAAATTCACTAAGATTCTTCTAGTGTAATTCGAAGTTGGCTCATCGGCCATCAGCTGAAGGAAAACCGTCTTAGCTTCAGCATTGCTGCCTGCACTGAGATAAGTGGTTCCCAATTCGAATGCTGCATCTACTTTAAACTTCGAGTTCGATTCAGAATCTACTAACGACTTCAGCAAGTTAATTTTCGCGGAATTATTTCCTTCATACCCTTCACATAGCGCCTTTTGATAAAGGATGTAATCTTTCTGCGCTGGTGTACCCTTGGAATAACTTTCAATCGCTTGCTTGTAGCTTTTTGAAACGAAGAAGCAATCTCCAATTCTCAAGTAAGCATCTCCTTTCTTACCCGCTTCGGCTTCATTCGAATCGACATACTTTCTAAACGCTGTATTGGCATTTGCATAGTAAGGCTTCGACGTGTCGTAGTCTTTTTGAGCTACTCCTAACTTGAAAAACGTATAGCCTAAACTGTAGTTTGCAAGCGCGTAATACTCAGAGTTAAAGGCTGCAGGCTCGGCAATACAAGCTTGGTAATACTCTTTCGCTTTCGGGAATCTATTCTGACGATAGTTAATCTCTCCCATCCAATATTTGGCTTGAGCAAACAAGTATGTATTGACAGGATATTCCAACGATTTCGTGAAGAAGTCCTCTGACTTCGCAAAGCTTTCCGCTTGATACAATTCAACACCTCGGTTGAAGGCAACGATCTGATAAGATGTTTTCGCACGAATGTCTTTCACTTTCATTTTATCCAATGAAGTCAATGCGCGCTCGTAGTTTCGAGTTTTCAAATACACATTCAACAAAAACTCATAGGCTTCGTCGTGACGTGCGGAGTTCGGATACTTTTCCAAATATCCTTCAAACGCTGAAATGGCTTCGTGGAAAGGGTTGTACGAAAGTTCGAACGCCAATTTCGCGTAATTGAATAACGCATCTTCTTGCACATCTATGTTGTGCGTTTGTTTCGAGGCTGCTTCAAAAGCCGTTCTCGCGTATTCCTTTTGTTCGAGTTTCAAATAGCAATCTCCAATATTGTAGTTCGCTAATTGTGATGTTGGAGAGTCCTCCTTCGTGCAGTGTGAGTATGCATCTATAGCGCGTTCAAAGTTCCCGTTGCGGTAATAACAGAATCCCAATTGATAGTAATCTTCAACGGAAGGTTTCACTGTTGGCGAGTTGTGATATTTTTCTAAATACGGAAGAGCCTCTTGGTATTTCTCAAGAGTGAAGTAGGCATCGCCAATCAAGTGTGCAATTTCTTCGTTTGCATTGGGATAGTTGTTCTTCACATTTTCTACCGCATTGATCAATGGCGGAGCATAGGCCAGCAGCTCATCGAAACGCTTTTGCAAATAATAGATCTGCGAAATGAAATAGGGAACAACCGACTTGAAGTCTTTGTCTTCTTTGAGCTTTGAAAAAGATTCCAAGGCCACTTGATAATCTTTGTTTGTGTAAGCCAGATAAGCGTAATAATAAGTAGCAGCAGCCTTGAATTCAGAATCGCCGTCTTTCACTTTCGCAAAATCAACCCGCGCATCAGAATATTTCTTTTGATCGAATTTCACGAATCCACGTTTGTAATAAAAAGCTGGGCGTTCTTCTGCCAAAAGTTGTTTCTCTTCCACCTTGTCGAACCATTCGAGAGATTGTCTGTAGGATTTGCTCTTGTATTTGAAGTTCGCCAATTCCAAATAAACACTCTGACACCAATGTGAATCGGGATGATTTCTTACGAACGTGGTGAGCAAGTATTCAGCATCTGGATGGAACAGATTCATGGCACACAGACCTTGGTAGTATTCCGCATCGGCTCTGTAGTTGTCGTTTCCAGAAGTTAGTGAAAGGTATTTCTCAAACGACTCTTTCGCCGGAACGAATTTTTCGTTTTCAAAAAGATTCAAGGCTTCGCGATAGACACGCTCAGGCACAACCTTTTCGAAAGATTTTTGAGCAAACACAGATGTGGCGCTCAAAATAAATAAAACAAAACCCAGTGCAATTTTTCTCATAGTCACAATTTGTCAATGTGAAATTACCAAGACCACCTTTGCGAGAATGGGCTTATTCTGAAACTTGCGAACGAGTAATTGTTTATGGTTATTGTTCAGGGATTCCACTCCCCTGCTCCCTGACGAACCACTGTTGGATTCAATCCGGAAAAATCAACAACAGTTGAAAGAAGAATTTTCGAAGTGTCTTCGAAGAAAATTTCAGACACTTGGTTCGACCAGTCGTCTTCCAAGTCGATGGCTTCATTGGGATATTCCTCTACATTTTCTTTTCGATGAACGGAAGAGACGACGAGCGGTTCTCCCAATTGGGTAAGAACGCGTTGAAGAAAATCGTGATCGGGAACACGAAGTCCGATGGTGGTTCTGCGTGAAGTGAAAAGTTTTGGAACCAAGCTGCTTGCTTCCAACAGAAAAGTAAACATACCAGGTGTATGCCTTTTCAATGCGCGGTAATACGGTGTTGAAATGGGTTTGGTGAATGTGGCTAAATGCGACAAGTCGTTGCATACAATAGAAAAGCGCGCGTTATCTAAACGCACGCCTTTCAATTGAGCCATTTTCTCTATTGCTTTTTTATCGGACAACGCACAAGCGAAAGCGTAAACTGTATCTGTGGGAAGAATACAAATCCCTTGCTTGCGAATAATTTGTGCCGCCGTATAATCGGCGTTGTTGTCTGAGCTTGCTATCAAAATTATTTCGCTTCAGCAGCCTTCTTGTGGTCGGCAAGGAACTGAGCCAAACCGATGTCTGTCAATGGGTGCTTCAACAATTGCAAGATCACGCTCAACGGACCAGTCATTACATCTGCTCCAATCTCTGCACAAGCAATGATGTGCATCGGGTGACGAACAGAAGCTGCAAGAATTTCAGTATCGAAACCGTAGTTGTCATAGATGGTTCTGATTTGTTCAATCAGATCAATTCCGTCTGTAGAAATATCGTCTAATCGTCCAACGAATGGACTTACATATGAAGCTCCTGCTTTCGCAGCCAACAAGGCTTGTCCAGCTGAGAATATCAAGGTGCAATTCGTGCGAATTCCCTTGTCTGTGAAATAGCGAATTGCCTTAATTCCGTCTTTCGTCATTGGAACTTTCACCACGATATTCTCGTGCAATGCAGCCAAATCTTCTCCCTCTTTCACCATACCGTCGAAATCGGTAGCAATCACTTCCGCACTTACATCACCATCGCCTACAATCTCACAAATATCGACGTAGTGCTTCATTACGCGATCGGTTCCAGAGATTCCTTCTTTCGCCATTAAGCTCGGATTGGTTGTTACTCCGTCAAGAACGCCAAGGTCTTGTGCTTCTCTAATTTGATCAAGATTCGCTGTGTCGATGAAAAATTTCATGGTGTGATTGTTTTTTTTGCAAAGTTAGCCATTTGAAAGAGTATGGTCAAACCGACTTTTCAACCAAAAGCACACACAATTTTTTAAGTCTTGCGTTGTTCTTCGTCGTGAGTATCTTTGAACCATGCGCAAATTAATTGTCATTTTAGCCCTTACCCTCCTTGGAAGCACTTGCTACGCGGGCATGTTGCTTATTCCTATGGACGAGGCGCAGCAGAATCACATTAAGTCCTATGGCATTGCCTATTGGGTTTTGGAGCAGAAGCTTCCTATTGAATGGTTGTTGAATTACCGAGGTGGAAGTTTTCTGATGGACAACATTCCGAGCATTCAAAAAAAGTGCACGGAACGCGGCGTAAGTTTTCAAGTGATTGCCGAAGCGCAGGTGCAGGCTATTTATCAAGAAATAGCCGATCCTGAGGTGAACATGGAAAAGGTGAAGTTGGAAGTGGCTCCGAAGATTGCGGTTTACACGCCACTTGGCAAGCAGCCTTGGGACGATGCGGTAACATTGGTGTTGACCTATGCTGAAATTCCGTACACGAGTATTTATGATGAAGAAATTATAACTGGAAAACTTCCGGAATACGATTGGCTTCACCTGCACCACGAAGATTTCACGGGTCAGTATGGAAAGTTTTACGGGGCATACAACATGGCGCCTTGGTATAGAGACGAAGTAAGAAATCAGGAAGCGACAGCTGCTAAACTTGGATTCAGCAAAGTATCTGAAATGAAGGGTGTGGTAGCGGTTAATATTAAGAATTTCGTTATTGGCGGAGGGTTTCTCTTCACGATGTGCAGCGGAACCGACTCTTACGACATTGCCTTAGCAGCCCAAGGTACAGACATGGTGGAAAGCGTTTTCGATGGTGATCCGAGTGATGCGAATGCGCAGAAGAAATTGAATTTCGCTCAAGGCTTTGCCTTTCAGAATTACAACATCATTAAAGATCCTATGGTCTATGAGTTTTCCAACATCGACGGAACCGAGGATCATTTGAAGGTGAGGGAAGAAAATGATTTCTTCACGCTTTTCGATTTTTCTGCGAAGTGGGACATTATTCCAACCATTCTTACGCAGAACCACACGCAAGTGATTCACGGATTCATGGGACAGACGACTTCTTTCCGCGAAAGCTATTTAAAAAGTGAAGTCACCATTATGGGTGAATCGAAGAACATTAAATGCGCGAAATACGTTCATGGTGAAATGGGACAAGGGCAATGGACTTACTACGGCGGACATGACCCAGAAGACTACCAGCACCGCGTGGGTGACCCTCCGACAGATCTTTCACTTCACCCGAATTCTGCGGGTTACAGACTTATCTTGAATAACATTCTTTTTCCTGCTGCGAAGCGCGAAAAGCAGAAGACGTAATTTTTTTTCAAATAATTGCAACCTTTCTTAATCTCATGCGTTATTACTACCATAACGATATTCTTTCGTTACAAAGTTTTAGTTAAGGTTAAGGTTAAGGTTAAGGTATTAAAAAGCTCGGAAAACGTTCCGGGCTTTTTAATGCTCAATACTTTGGGAAATAAAAAAGAGCAGCCGAAGCTGCTCTTTTCAATTCAACACATGCCCTTCATTACTTTTTATGAAGATGCGAGTTCTTTCTTGAATAACCGAAGTAGATCAACAATCCAACCGCCATCCAAATAGCTGCAACCTTCAATGTTTGCTCATCTAAAGAAGCTATCATGGCGCCACAAACCAAAATACCAAGTATTGGAACCAACGGAACCAGTGGCGTTTTGAATGGACGAACAAATTCAGGGTTCTTCACACGCATAATCCAAACACCAGCACTCACCAGAATGAACGCGAATAGTGTTCCGAACGAAGTCAAATCACCCGCAACACTTCCAGGTACGAAAGCGGCGAACAATCCAACGAATACGAATAGAATCCAGTTGGCTTTGTACGGGGTGTTGAAACGTGGGTGTAATTCTCCGAATGCCTTTGGCAACAAACCATCGTTACTCATAGAGTAGAACACACGGCTTTGCCCCATTAACATCACCAAGATTACACTAGAGAATCCGGCAAGGATAGCCACATTCACCGTTGTTCCCAACCACTCGTATCCTTTCATGTAGGTGGAAATCGTGTACGTTACAGAAGCTTCTTTTCCTAAAGCAGGATCACCAAAGTCCGACCAAGGTGCAACACCTGTTAACACGTGACCGAATAAAATGTATAAAATGGTACACACCACCAACGAACCTAAAATTCCGATTGGCATATCGCGTTTTGGATTTTTCGCTTCTTGCGCCGCAGTAGAAACCGCATCGAATCCGATGAAGGCGAAGAATACAATTCCTGCTCCACCTAGAACACCACCCCATCCCCAATCGAAGAATCCTTCGTGTCCTTTCACCCCTTCTGGGATTAAGTAAGGCGAGTAATGATCCGGGTTAATGAACTGCCATCCGATAACGATGAACACCAATACAATAGCCACTTTCAAGAATACAATAATGGCATTTACGAAAGCCGATTCTTTAGTTCCTTTAATCAGAAGTAACGTCAACATAAACAGGATAACTAAAGCCGGAGCATTAATAATTCCTGAAGAAGTTTGAACAGCTCCTTGCAACGAAGGAAGCTTCTCTAACATCTCTCCAGATAAAATAAGTTTACCGTGGTGAACCGACTTCGACAAATCAGGAATCAAAGCACTTGCTTGATTCATGGCCTCTCCGGTTAAGTACTGAATACTTTCAAACGGCGAGTGACACCACTCGTAAGGTATGGTTCCTCCAAAGAGATTATTCAAGTATTCGCTCCATGCGATAGACACGGTAGCCGCTCCCAATGCGTATTCCATAACCAATGCCCATCCGATGATCCAGGCAACTAATTCTCCCATGGTTACGAAAGAATAGGCATAAGCACTTCCTGAAATAGGAATCATGGCTGCAAATTCTGCGTAGCACAATCCAGCGAAAGCACATCCTATAGCGGCAACAACAAATGAAAGTGTTACTCCATTTCCAGAAGCCTCAGCTGCGGCAGCTGCTGTTCTAACAAACAATCCAGCACCGATAATGGCACCCACTCCAAGGGCAACCAACTGAAAGGCGCCCAGCGTTCTCTTTAACGATTTCTCTCCGCCTTCTGCATCTGAGAGCATTGCGGCTAAATCTTTTTTCCTCCAAAGTGACATATTACAAGGTTTAGGTATTCCACAAATATAATGGATTCGAACAAAGTTCAGTTTAAGTGGTTTAAACTTTACAATAGAAAAAAATGATACACACAGAAAAAGAGCTGATTGCGATACAGATAGATGAAATGGGAGATCAACACGTCTTGACCACGATTGAGACGCCTATGAGGGAAGATGCATTCTTGCTCAGCGATGAAGAGAAAATTGAGCAGATTGAAGAGAAATTTCGCGATATCATGAACATCATGGGGCTTGATCTTACCGACGATTCACTTCAAGGAACTCCTCATCGCGTTGCAAAAATGTACATCAAGGAAATTTTTTCGGGTTTGAATCCGGCGAATAAACCAGCGGTTAAACTTTTCGAAAACAAATACCAATACAAGGAAATGTTGGTGGAACGCAACATTACGTTCTATTCGAATTGTGAGCACCACTTCGTTCCAATCATTGGAAAAGCGCATGTGGCTTACATTTCAAACGGAAAAGTAATTGGACTTTCGAAATTGAATCGCATTGTGCAATTCTTTGCTAAGCGTCCTCAAGTGCAAGAGCGCTTAACCATTCAAATTGCTGAAGAGTTGAAACGCGTTATGGAAACGGAAGATGTAGCAGTGCTTATAGATGCAGTTCACTTGTGTGTGAGCAGTCGTGGCGTGCAGGACTTCAACAGTGCCACAGTTACCTCTTCCTATTCGGGTGCTTTCAACAACGAATCAACACGAAATGAATTTTTGAAATACGTAAACCTCGAGAAATAATGAATTACTTAGTTATTGGCGGAGCGAAAGGAGTTGGTGCTGCCACCGTTGAATTGCTTGAATCGCAAGGACACTCGGTTTACTTCACTTCACGTGAAGCGACTTCACATTCGAACAGTATTGTTTGGAACATTGAAGACGATTCACTGAATCTTCCGGAAGGATTGATCCTAGACGGATTGGTTTATTGTCCGGGTACCATAAACTTACTTCCTGCTCATCGCATTTCTCACGAAGTATTTCTTTCCGACATAAATATTAACGCCTACGGTGCCTTGAAGGCGACCCAGTTAGCACTTCCGTATTTGAAAAAATCGGAATCGGCCTCTATCGTATTCATCAGCACCGTTGCTGTGAAGTTGGGCATGCCCTTTCACGCAAGCGTAGCTATGGCGAAAGGCGCATTGGAAGGATTGGGCAAAAGCCTTGCAGCTGAACTCGCTCCGAAAATTCGTGTGAATGTCGTTGCTCCATCGCTTACTCAAACAGGGTTAGCCGAGAAATTCATCAACACTCCCGAAAAAATCGAAGCCTCTAACAAGCGCCATCCGCTAGGCCGAATAGGCCAACCGAGCGATCTTGCCGAAGCCATTACCTTCCTACTAAGCAACAAAAGCAATTGGATGACGGGGCAGGTGATTGGTTTGGATGGTGGGATGGGGTCGTTGAAGATGCTGTAGGCTCTGCGAGGGCAACTAGCGTTGCGAAGGCAACAAGCGTTGCGAGGGCAACATCCGTTGCGAGGGTCCTTCGGACGAGGGTTTAACAACGAAGTTCCAATTAAGTAGTAGGAACAAAGAAGTTCAAACAACGAAGTTAAACGTTCCACTTTCCTTTGAAATCCATGCTCTCATGAAGAATTCGAACAACTTCTATTGATTTATTCTCTTGAATAAGATAGAAGATGATGTGTTTAGAAGCCTTCTTACCCATTAGATTGGGATAGATTTCATTGTAGTATTTTCCTAGTTTCGGATTCTTTGCAACGACAAAGCAAGCAGTTATTATTAGGTTGTA
>CAMCUG010000047.1 GCA_945878835.1 Chryseobacterium gleum
TTCGCCGAAGGCCAAAGAGAAACAAGCGATGAAATTTTCAAATCAGATTTCGGGAAGAAGGTCTTCACTCGAATACGTGTGTTTGCTTGCATGTTGTGCAAGTGGTAAACCATTCCGAACTCTTTGTCGCCTTGCTCTGGAAAGTGCATGGCGCAACATGTTGTCAAAAAACCGAATGATAGTTCGGTCGACTCTTTGAAATGTTTCATCACTTCAAGAATGCTTTCTTTTTTTACTTCGAAGCAAGGGAAGTCACGGTCTACGTAGCTTGTAACAATGCTTGAAGAAATATTTTCTGAATTCGCTATAACGAAATCGTAAAGTTCTTGGGTAGTCATGGCTGCCATTATTCAATTCCGTATTGCGCCAAACGGGCTTTGTATTCTTCTGAAGTTCTGCGGCTGCGACCTTCGTTCTTAGCCAACTCTTGAATTTTCAAGATGCCGTCTAAAACTTGTTCTGGTCTTGGCGGACAGCCAGGAATGTAAACGTCAACCGGAATGATTCTGTCGATACCTTGAAGCACGCTGTAGGTATCGAAGATTCCACCTGAAGAAGCGCAAGCACCCATGCTAAGCACCCATTTTGGTTCAGCCATTTGCTCATACACTTGACGAAGGATAGGTCCCATTTTTTTTGAAATGGTCCCCATAACCATAAGCAAGTCTGCCTGTCTTGGAGAGAAGCTCAAACGTTCCGAACCGAAGCGAGCAAGATCGTAGTGAGAAGCCATGGTAGCCATGAACTCAATTCCGCAACATGAAGTTGCAAAAGGCAAAGGCCACAATGAATTCGCGCGAGCTAATCCTACAGCTTTGTCTAACGACGTGGCGAAAAATCCAGCACCTTCGAAACCGTCTGGCTTGTGGCTTGGATCAATGTTTACACTCATTTCTTTTGTATTATAAAGTTTTTATTTTTCCCAGTTTAATGCGCCCTTCTTAATGATGTAAAGCAGGCCTACAACCATTAGTCCCATGAAGGTGAACATTTCCCACAATCCGAATACACCGAGTTCTCTGAAGTTCACCGCCCAAGGGTACATGAAGATTACTTCAACATCGAACAGAACGAATAGAATTGCTACAAGGAAATATTTGATTGAAAAGGGGGTACGTGCATTTCCAATGGATTCAATTCCGCACTCGAAAGCTTCGTTCTTAATTTTTGTTTTTCTCTTCGGACCTAAAAGGTGCGTCAGCAACATAGTGGTGACAACAAATCCAGCGGCAACGAGTGCCATGAAAACGATGGGAAGATATTCCCAAAGGTGTGATGTTTTTTCCATTTCTTGCAGGAGCTTATTTTAGGGCGTCGCAAAGGTAGAAGGAACAACCGATTAATGAAGTTTTTCGGTATGTTTTTTCACACGAATATTCAAAGTTTCAAACAAAAAGAAAGGAGGCATGCCTCCTTTCAATACGTATTTAAATTCGTTCTAAGTAATTACAGTCCTAAGAGTACCTCTTCAGCTGTTTTTCCTCCGAACAACATGCGCTCTGGATTCTCTAACATTTCTTTCACTTTCACCAAGAAACCAACGCTTTCTTTTCCGTCGATAATGCGGTGATCGTAGCTTAATGCGATGTACATAATTGGACGAATAACCACTTGTCCGTTTTCAGCAATCGGGCGCTCAACAATGTTGTGCATGCCTAGAATAGCGCTTTGCGGAGGGTTTATGATAGGCGTTGAAAGCATAGATCCGAATACTCCACCGTTTGTAATGGTGAAGGTTCCACCTTGCATATCATCAACGGTAATCTTTCCATCACGTGCTTTTTTCGCAAGTCCGCCAATGCTTTTTTCAATGTCTGCTAACGAAAGCATTTCTGCATTTCTTACAATTGGAACCATCAATCCTTTCGGAGTTGATACTGCAATTCCAACATCGCAGAAGCTGTTATACACAATGTCTGTTCCGTCTATGCGGGCATTCACAGCAGGGAATTGCTGAAGTGCTTCACAAACGGCTTTGGTGAATAAGCTCATGAAGCCCAATCCAACACCGTGTTTCTCTTTGAATAATTCTTTGTACTTCGCACGAAGATCCATTGAAGGCTTCATGTTCACCTCGTTGAAGGTGGTTAGCATGGCGGTGTTGTTCTTCACAGAAACCAATCGCTCGGCAACTTTCTTGCGAAGCATGGTCATCTTTTCGCGACGCTCGGTTCTTTCACCCGTTCTTGCAGGAACAGCAGAAGTGTCGAATCCGGCAGCCATTGCTGACGCCACATCGCTCTTCAAAATTCTTCCGCCAGGACCTGTTCCGCTAACTTGGGCAGCAGTAACGTTATTTTCTGCCATCATCTTCGCAGCAGCAGGAGCCGCGTGCCCAGCTGCATAACTAGCCGCTGGCTCCGGAGATGGTGCCGCAGCTGGCGCAGGTGTTGGCGCTGCAACCGGAGCCGCTTCCGCTTTCGGAGCCGCTGCTACAGCAGGCGCATTGCCTTGCTTCGAAGTGTCTATTGTTGCAGCCGTTGCTCCAACCGCTACAGTGTCGCCCGCTTCAGCCAGAATGGTAATTTCTCCAGACGCTTCAGCAGTCATCTCCAACGTAGCTTTGTCGGAATCAATTTCCGCAATCACTTGTCCGTTTTGAACGAAGTCGCCAGACTTTACAACCCAGTTGGCAATCTGAACTTCGCTAATACTCTCACCTGGAGAGGGAACTTTAATTTCAATTACTGACATAGTTCTGTTTTTTAGGCTTTAGAAATCTTATCAAACAAGGTGCTTATCATTTTAGTCATTCGCATCTCATGCACACGCGGAGATCCGGTTGCAGGAGAAGCCGACGCAGGCAAACTTACAACGTCTAAGTTTAAGTCGCGCAACGATCGCATCATGTAACTCCAAGCTCCCATGTTTTCGGGCTCTTCCTGACACCATACCAACTTCGCTTTCTTACCGTACTTCCCAAGCAATTCACGGATTTGCTTTTCAGGAAGCGGATAAAGCTGCTCAATACGCACCAACGAAATTTCATCGGTTAAACCGCGCTTTTCTTTCTCTTCCAACAATTCGTAATACACTTTTCCAGTGCACAAAGCAACCACTTTGGTTTGCTTGCGCGCTTTAATGTTATCGTCGATTACCTCGCGGAATCCACCTTTCGCCATGTCTTCAATCTTCGATGTTGCTTTCGGGTAACGCAATAATTTCTTCGGTGTAAACACAACCAAAGGCTTGCGGTATTCCGTCTTCACTTGTCTGCGAAGCAGGTGGAACATGTTTGAAGGAACAGTACAGTTTGCAACTTGAATGTTCAGCTCAGCAGCCAATTGTAAGAAACGCTCCATGCGTCCAGAGCTGTGCTCCGAGCCTTGTCCTTCAAATCCATGTGGAAGAAGAATCGTAATTCCATTCATCGTGCGCCACTTGTCTTCAGCAGCAGCAATGAATTGGTCGAAAATAATCTGTGCTCCGTTATTGAAGTCACCGAACTGCGCTTCCCAAATAGTCAATCCCTGAGGAGTTCCGAAGGCATAACCGTAGTCGAATCCAAGAACACCATACTCACTCAATAAACTGTTGTAGATTGAAAGCTTCGCTTGTTTCGCACTGATTTCATTCAACGGAACAATACGCTTCTCTTGATCTTCGTCTGTCTTTACAACAGCGTGTCTGTGCGAGAATGTTCCGCGCTCAACGTCTTGTCCAGAGATACGAATAGGATGTCCTTCTTCCAACAAAGATGCATAAGCCAGCAACTCTCCAAGCGCCCAATCAAGGGAATTACTGCCGAGCATGGTTCTGCGGTCTTCGAATACTTTTTCAATCTTACGGAAGAATTTCTCTCCTTTTGGAAGGGTTGAAATCTTCATTCCCAATTCCAATAATTTCTTTTTAGCTACTGCCGTTTCAATGCTTTGATCGAAATCGGTTTCAGTTGCAACCCGAATATCTTTCCAAGTTTCCTCTAAGAAGTGCTTCACGTGAGCTTGCTTCGCTCCGCGCGACTTATCGTACTGCTCATCTAAATGCGCTTCGAAGTCTGACTTCGCTGCGTTGACTTCATCCTGTGTAAGCACACCTTCACCCATTAATTTATTTGCGTATAAATCGCGAAGACTTAAGTGAGAGGCAATGGCTTTGTACAAACTTGGTTGTGTGAACTTCGGCTCATCGCCTTCGTTGTGTCCGTATTTGCGATACCCTAAAAGGTCTACAAATACATCCATGTTGAATGCCATGCGGTAATCGAAGGCAATTTTCATAGTTTGAATCACAGCTTCAACATCGTCTGCATTCACGTGGAAGACAGGGCACAGGGTGGTTTTCGCAACGTCGGTGCAATAGGTTGAAGATCTTCCGTCTAAATAATTCGTGGTGAAACCCACTTGGTTGTTGGTAACAATGTGAACCGTGCCACCTACGCGGTAACCGTCTAATTGGGCCATTTGAACCACTTCGTAAACGATACCTTGTCCGGCTATTGCAGCGTCACCGTGAATCAGAACAGGAACAATTTTGTTTTCCGAATTTAAGTAATGATCAATTTTTGCGCGGGTTAATCCTGCTACCACCGGGTTCACCGCTTCAAGGTGAGAAGGGTTAGGGCAGAGGGTCAAGTGAACGTTGTTTCCATTTGGAGTCACGCGGTCAATCGAATAACCGAAGTGATACTTCACGTCTCCGTCGAACACACCTTCATCGTCGAAGGCTACTCCGTCGAATTCCGCAAAGATTTCTTCTTGTGGCTTTCCCAGGATGTTGGTTAAAACATTCAAGCGACCGCGGTGAGCCATTCCAATAACAAATTCCTCAACGCCTTTGTTGGCCCCATCTCGAACCATATAGTCCATGGCCGGAACCACTGCTTCACATCCTTCAACACTAAATCTTTTTTGTCCAACAAACTTTCTTTGAATGTACTGTTCGAAGGTGGTTGCCTTGTTCACCATATCGAAGATTTGCTTTTTCTCTTCGGAAGTGAAAGGCTTTTTCTTAACGGCTTCCAAACGTGAACGCAACCATTGAAGTTTTTCAGGATCACGGATGTACATGTACTCTGCGCCAATGCTTTCGCAGTAGCAAGATTGTAAATGCGCGATAATGTCTTTCAATTTAACGTCGCCCAACCCCACTTCAACCCCAGCATGAAAGACAGATTCAAGATCGGCTTTGGTCAGTCCGAAGTTTTCAATCTCGAGGTTCGGAGAATATTTTCTTCGCTCACGAACCGGATTGGTGTGGGTGAAAAGGTGACCGCGCAGGCGGTATGCGTTAATGAGGTTTATGACCTTGAATTCCTTGTGCATGCCATCGTCGCCAATAGATGCAGTGTCTCTAGAGAGCACAGGGAATAGGGAATGTTGAAATTCGAATCCTTCAAAAAAACGTCTCCAAGAAATATCTAGAGAAGAGGGATCCTGCTGGTATTGATTATACAGCGCTTCAATCGTGTTCACATCGGCATTGCCGAGATAGGTATTATCGTCCATCGATTTCGTTTGAAAATACGAATCCAAAGATAAGTGTTTCTCCAAAAAACGACTTTTCTATTTCAGTAAGATATGAACTGAAAAAAATCAGGGTTGAAGGATATTCAATGCCTTGATAACATTGCTTTCTACACGGTTCTCGACGTTCGAATAATCTTGCTTTATGAACGATTCTCCGGTTACCCTTTCGAAAAGTTCAATGTAGCGGTTGCTAATTTCTTCGAGCCATGTGTCTGACATCTCAGGAACTTGCTGTCCTTCCTTGCCCATGAAGCCTTCGCTAATTAACCATTCGCGGACGAACTCTTTGGAAAGTTGACGTTGCTTTTCACCAGCGGCTTGACGCTCGGTGTATCCTTCAGCATAAAAATAACGAGAAGAGTCGGGGGTATGAATTTCATCCATCAGCACCACTTCGCCGTTGTGCTTTCCGAATTCGTATTTCGTGTCAACGAGAATTAATCCGCGTTTCAAAGCCAATTCAGTTCCGCGTTCGTAAAGGGCGTGGGTGTATTTTTCAAGAATGGCGTAGTCTTCAGCAGACACGATTCCTTGTGCTATGATTTCTTCGCGACTAATGTCTTCGTCGTGACCTTCAGAAGCTTTTGTTGTAGGAGTAATAATGGGGTAAGGAAGCTTGTCGTGTTCTTTAAGTCCTTCAGGAAGCGCAACGCCACACAACATGAGAAGTCCACTGCTGTAGGTTCTCCAGGCATGTCCGGTTAAATATCCGCGAATAACCATTTCCACAGCGAACGGTTCGCAGCGTGTTCCCACGGTAACATTCGGATCGGGAGAAGCCAATTTCCAGTTGGGAACAATATCTGCGGTTTCATTCAACATGCGTTCTGCAATCTGATTCAAGACTTGTCCTTTGAAGGGAATGGCTCTCGGTAAAACAACGTCGAATGCAGAGATTCTATCAGAGGCTACCATTACCAAAAGGTCTTCACCAATGCTGTAAACATCGCGAACCTTGCCTTTGTAAAAATTGGTTTGGTTCGGAAATGTGAATTGAGTTCCTGCAATAGCTTCCATTATCTTTTCAGTCCTTTCATTTGATTCGCTTGCTTCATCATGGCAGACATTTGGCTCTTGTTGGTGAACATCTTCATCATCTGACGTGTCTGATCGAACTGCTTCATCAGTTTGTTCACTTCTTCCAACGGACGTCCGCATCCTTTTGCAATGCGGGCTTTACGTGAGGGGTTAATTAAGCTAGGGTTCGAGCGTTCTTTTGGAGTCATGCTGTGAATAATGGCTTCAACATATTTGAACGCATCGTCGTTTACATCTACATTTTTCAATTGTCCCATTCCAGGAAGCATACCCATCAGGTCTTTCATGCTTCCCATTTTCTTAATCTGTCCTATTTGTTCTAGGAAGTCATTGAAATCGAATTGGTCTTTCTTAATGCGCTTCTCAAGACGCTTCGCTTGTTCTTCGTCGAATTGCTCTTGTGCCTTTTCAACCAAAGAAATAACGTCGCCCATTCCAAGAATACGGCTAGCCATGCGCTCTGGGTAGAACACATCAATCGCGTCCATCTTCTCTCCAGTACCAACAAACTTAATGGGCTTGTTAACTTCAGATTTAATACTAAGCGCAGCTCCACCGCGCGTGTCACCGTCTAACTTGGTAAGAATAACACCATCGAAATTCAATTTATCATGAAACGCTTTCGCGGTATTCACAGCATCTTGACCGGTCATGGCATCTACCACGAACAACGTCTCTGTCGGTTGAAGAGCTTCCTTCACCGCAGCGATTTCTGTCATCATCTGCTCGTCTACAGCCAGACGTCCGGCAGTATCGACAATGACAACGTTATATCCGTTTTGCTTCGCGAACGCCAATGCGTTTTTCGCAATTGAAACAGCGTCTTTGTTTTCGGGTTCGCTATATACTGCAACTCCAATGCTATCTCCAACGATGTGCAATTGGTTAATCGCAGCCGGACGATAGATATCGCAAGCCACCAACAAAGGATTCTTTCCTTTTTTTGTTTTTAAGTAATTCGCAAGCTTTCCAGAGAAGGTAGTTTTACCTGAACCTTGCAAGCCGCTCATTAAGATTATACCCGGATTTCCTTGAAAATTTAGTTCGCTGTGTTCGCCGCCCATTAAGTCTTTCAACTCGTCTTGGGTAATCTTCACCAACAATTGTCCAGGGCTAATCGCGGTGAGAACTTTTTGTCCGAGCGCCTTTTCTTTCACACGATCGGCGAATTCTTTCGCGGTCTTGTAACTAACGTCGGAGTCTAATAACGCACGACGAACTTCCTTCAACGTTTCAGAAACGTTCACTTCTGTAATTTGGCCGTGTCCTTTTAAGACTTTCAGCGCTCGCTCTAACTTATCGGATAAATTTTCAAACATGGTATTCTGCAAATGAGATTGCAAAGTTAATCTTAAAGTTCGGACGCACTTATATTTGTCGAAATATGTTGAAATGAAGAAGCTACTTTTCCTTTTGTTTGCGGTTGTGAATTGTGTGGTGTTGAATGCACAAGTGCGTTACACCTTTCTTCTCCTTTCTTACACTTTCTTAACTTCTCTTACCTTTTTTCAGACTATCTGAAAAGCACAATATGCCCTTTAAATTCATGCGGTAATTCAATCAAATCCTTCATCGTGACTTGGTAATTGTACACCCCATTCGCCGCGAAATATTGACCTTCAAAGACATTTCCTGTCCATGCTTCTTTTGGATTGTTGGTTTGAAAAATGACCTGTCCCCAACGGTCGTATATTTCTAAACTATAGCTCGTTGTTCCTGTAGATTGAGGAATCCATTCGTCGTTAATTCCATCGTCATTGGGAGAAAAACTATTCGGTGCGTAAAATAAAAATCCGCTTACTATTACTTCTCCGGTTATTTGATCAATGCATCCGTATTCATTCGTCACAGTTTGAGTAATGGTTTGAATGCCCGCTTCGGTCCACTCGTATGGGAAGTTGCAATCGTTACTGCTTCCGCCGTCTGACATGGAGTACACACAATCAATTCCTCCAGTGGACAGATCAGTGATGCTTGTATTCGGACTTAAAATATCAACGGTTTGAGGTGTTATAGAGAAGCCCGCATTGGGCACAGGGTAAACAGTAATTGCATTGTTCAAGATTTGATAAAGCGTGTCGACACACCCGTCCACTGTATACACCATGAGCGATACATCGTACGTTCCAGGGGTGTTGTAGATGTGTAAATTTTCAGCCTGAGAACTTCCTGTACCATCTCCGAAATCCCATTCATAAAAAAGCTGTGTGTTGCTTTGCGCAACAGCGTT
>CAMCUG010000048.1 GCA_945878835.1 Chryseobacterium gleum
TAATCTGTAAATGTCGTTCTCCAACTCAAATCCCATTGCACTCTCCACTTCTTATTGTACGTGAAATAGGCTCCAATACCTAATGGAATAGCCAAACCATATTTCGAATAAGCTGCCTTCTGACCTTCAGTCTTCCAATCGCGCAAAGAGAACCATTCTCCACCGTATTGAACAACTCCGTTGCTATAAATCTGTCCTTTCGGATTAGAAGAATATCCGGCTAAACCCGCGAACATAAATACTTTAAAGTCTGGATTGTAGTAACCTTTGTTTCCAACGTCGTTGTCATACCATATGGTTAATTCAGCTCTTCCGCCCAATTCCAACAGGTCGTTTCGAAAGTTCGCATTGCGCGCACGACGGGGCGCATAAGACGTATAAGCATCTCTGTCAGCGATACGTATCCAATCGAAATTTGCTGAAAATGCCAACCGCTTGTTAACTTTGTATCTAAGGTAAGCCCCGGCAGAATAGCGAGTGGAAGCCAAGTGCATGTCTACAACGAAGTCTCGACGAGGTAGATTTTTCCCGCCTATGTCTCCTAAATAATTCGCGGCCCCCACTTTCAACCCATAATCCCAACGGTATTGAGCCGATGAAACATTTGATAGAAGAGCTAAAACCAAGCTTAGAAAGAATACTGTTTTTTTCATTTTGGATAAAGTCGTGTGCTAAGATAATCAACAATTACCAAACACTGAATAGTTTTTCGCATTTTTGGAGAAAATTTCAACATGAATTCAGTAAGTCAGCTTTTTGGAATTAAGTATCCGATAATACAAGGGGGAATGATTTGGTGCACGGGAGCGAATTTGGTTTCAGCTGTTTCGAATGCCGGCGGATTAGGTCTTCTTGGCGCAGGGTCTATGTATCCAGACCAACTGGAGGAGGAGATTAAAAACTGTTTGAAATTGACCGACAAACCATTCGGGGTGAACCTTCCATTGCTTTATCCGAACATTGAGGAGCATCTTAATCTTATTGAAAAATACCGTATTCCTGTTGTTTTCACCTCGGCCGGAAGTCCAAAAAAATACACGGAAAGACTGAAATCTTCGGGAATAAAAGTTGCCCATGTTGTGAGCAGTAGTTCCTTCGCTTTGAAATCACAGGAAGCTGGCGTAGACGCTGTTGTAGCGGAAGGTTTCGAAGCAGGTGGACACAACGGTCGCGAAGAAACAACAACTCTTTGTCTGATTCCGAGTGTTGTGGAAACAGTTTCCATTCCTGTGATTGCAGCAGGGGGAATTTCATGCGGAAAAAGTATGCTCGCGGCTATGTCATTGGGCGCTCAAGGAGTTCAAATGGGATCACGATTCGTCATGACGCATGAATCTGCTGCACACGAGAATTTCAAAAACGCCATTTTACAAGCCAAGGAAGGAGATACCAAGCTTACCCTTCATGAAATAACACCCGTGCGATTGTTGAACAGTTCGTTCTACCAAGAAGTATTGAAAGCTTATGAAACAGGCGCTAGCGTTGATGAATTGAAAGAACTACTTGGACGCGGCCGAGCGAAAAAAGGAATGTCGTTGGGCAACCTCGAAGAAGGCGAATTGGAGATTGGTCAAGTAAGCGCTCGATTAAAAGGGGTAATTTCAGCTAGAGAAGTGATAGAGCAGACGATTGACGAATTTTACGTTGCGCAAAAGTCAGTAGGCAATATTTCGTTTTAATTCCGTTTGGTTTTGGCGATTGTATGCAACCCAAGGACTATTTTCGCACTCTTCAAAACGAATGAAAGGGAAAATTACATTTGCACTATTGCTATCGATTGTTCTTCTCTGGGCCTCAGCTGCTCGGGGGCAATCCTCTGCTACCCTTACCTGTCTTGAAGTTCAGGGGAATTCGCTAAATATATCATGGACCACCGCACCCAATCCGGCAACCTTCGTCACCAATCACATCTACGCATCTGTTGGCGGTGGAAGTTTTACAGAAATTATTCAGTCAACCAATTTATCAGGATCTTTTTTATTCCCAGGAGCAAATGCTTTAACGAATTCTTGCTGTGTATACATTCAAACCGAGGACAACGTTGGCGGCTCGCCTGCATTCAGTAATTCTGAAACATTTTGCAGTACATTTTTGACCTCCAATGCCTCTGTTTCACCTCCAGGGTTTGTGGAACTTCAATGGAACTCGCCTTCAAGCAACGCTGCTTGGCTAACAGCCATAAATGCAGAAGTGTGGTTAGAATACCCTGCCGGTGTTTGGAATAAGGTAGCCACCTTACCTGGTGCCGCTTCTTCATTTAATTATGAAGTTACAGTCTGCGGTGAGCAATTGAATTTTCAGATTAGGTACAGTGGTTTGCCAAATTGTGATTTCGCTAGCAACACTGCAGGTGGTGTTTTTTCAGACCAAACCGCTCCTGCAATACCAACGATTACTGCCGTTACCGTGAATCCTTCCACAGGACAAGCTGAACTGAACTGGAGCGTGAATACTTCTGGAGATACGGACGGTTATATTGTTTATTCATGCAATGGGACAACTGTTAACCTCATTGACACGGTATTCGGAATTAACAACACTCAATTCAGCGATTTACTCTCTGATACTAGCATTGGACCTGAATGTTATTTGCTTTCTGCTATTGATACGTGTTACTCAGGAGTGCCACCTAGCCCGAATACAAGTCCAACAGGAAGTGTTTGTAATTGCACTGTTTTTTTAAGTCCAGCAGCATACACCTTGTGCGACACCAGTATCGATTTTTCGTGGAGCGCTTATACTGGGTGGAGTTCAAGTGTGGACTATTATGTTCTTATGCATAGCCTCGATGGAATTAATTTCACCCCTGTAGATACTGTAAACGGGAGCACCTTGTCGGGTATTCACGCATTTACCAGCATCTCATCTGGCGTTCATTATTACGGAGTAATCGCCTATTCAAATTCGGGAGCAAGTTCTGCTTCCAACATTCAGAGCATTAACATCACTTATCCTAATCCTCCGAGCATTAACTACATTACATCGGTAAGTGTGAATAGTTCGAAAGACATTGACATTACCGTGCGAAGTGAGGCGACATTGGTTCCACACAAGTACATTCTTCAGCGAATGAATTTATACGCTCCTTACAACTGGGAATACCACATGGACATTACCCAGTCCGCTACAAATATTGTGTTTACTGATACAGATGTGAACTCTGATGATGTGATTTATGATTACCGCGTCATCGTTCAAAACCCATGCGGCTATTACCTTGACACTACGAATACCGGACGCAACATTCGATTGAGAGGCGAAAACAGATCTGAATTCCTGCTGAACAATATCAATTGGTCTGTTTATGAAGATTGGGAGAATGGCGTAATGGAGTATCTGGTTCTTCGATCAGTTGATGGAGGGGCTGAAACACAAGCCTCTTCGGTTAACTCTAGTAACCTTGCTTTCAGCGACGATCTCGAGCCTTTTCTTTCTTCGAAAGGCCAGTTCTGTTATCGTATTCAGGCGAACTCAGAGCCTATCAGTTATTTCCCGAATGAGACGTTTTATTCTTATAGCAATGAAAAATGCTTAGATCAAGAACCACTTATTTGGATTCCCAATGCCATGATGATTCACGGCAACAACAATTTGTTTTTCCCTGTCATTTCTTTTGCTGACACGAGCATATACTCTATGAATATTTTCAGTCGTTGGGGAGATTATGTTTTCGAAACAGATAAACTTTCAGAGAAGTGGGACGGTCAAATGAATGGTGACTATGTTCATGAGAACGCCTATGTTTATTACATTACCGTGAAAGACGGACGTGGAGTATTACACGAAAGAAGAGGGTTGATAACAGTTCTAAAAAACTAATCGCATCCCATGAACTGCATTATTTTAGATCAAGGAAATACTTCGGTAAAGTGGGGTTTATTCGTAGGAGGAAATTTGCTGGATTCGGGGCGAATTCTTGACCAAGACATCGATGTCGAACTTCAGGAATTGCATTCAAAACATGCCCTTACATGTTACTATTCTTCTGTAAGAAGCGAATCGGAACAACGTGATTTTTTAAATCGTTTTTCTTTCTGTCAAAACATACCATCTGACAACTTCCCTTCATACAGCTACACCTCTGGTGCTGCAGGAAAAGACCGACTGGCGAATGTTGCAGGTGCCTCGAGAATTTTTGAAGGCGCTGAATATCTTATCGTTGATTTCGGAACTTGCATCACCTACTCCATTGGCAAAACGGACGAGTTAATTTCAGGCGTTATTTCATTGGGCGCACAATCGCGCTTGAGTGCTATGCATGAATTCACCGGTCAGTTGCCGCTTTTAGACTTTATAGAATCTTCCGAGATTTTTCAAAACTCTACGAACGGCGCCATGCTCAGCAGCGTTAATTTTGGAATTGAGGCGGAATTGAAGGGATATATTGAAGAAGCACTGAGGCAGTACCCTCAGCTCCGAGTAATATTTACAGGTACAGATTCGGTGCATTTTGCGAAACAGCTTAATTACCGCATCTTTGTAGAATTGAATTTAACTTTAATTGGACTGTATGCCATCTTGTGTGCGAATGAATCTTAAATACGTTTTTCTTGTTTTAATCTCGGCAATGGGCATGCGTGCACAAGCTCAAATTTCAGTTAATTCACCTTACTCACGTTTTGGAATTGGATTGACAGACATTGGATTTAATGCGCGATACTCTTCTATGGGTAATGCTTCTATTGCTTTGCCTGATTTGTCTGGAGTGAATTTATCGAATCCCGCTTCGTTTGCATTGTTTACTGAAACGACCTTTCAAGGAAGTGTTTTTGCCAAGAGTTCACAACTGCTTTCGTCTAACGCCGAAACGAATTACCTAGGCGGACAAGTTGGAGAAATTGCATTTGGATTTAAGCGCACAGGAAGCAAATGGGGTTTCGCTATGGGTATTTCCCCGGAGAGCATTACAGGTTATCAGTTTTCAAACACTTCGGCCGTTAACGACAGCTTAAACGCCAATTACAGCTATACAGGTGAGGGCGGTATAAATAAAGTTCAAATGGGGTTTGCTCGAACGTTCATCTTATTTTCAGATAGCACTCACTCACGTATTCATACGCTTTCGTTAGGAAGCAATTTGAATTTCCGTTTTGGCTCCATTCTTCAAGTGGATCGCATTGTTTTCGACAACACTTCAATTTACAACAGCAAGATTACCAATCGCAAGTCTTTTTCAGATGCGAATTTCACCTTTGGTGCGCATTACTCCTTCCCTCTTCACCAGAGGAAAACAGCAGGAAAAGTTAGTCGATCAACTTGGTTTCATTTAGCAGGAACTTATGAGTTGGAAAACAGCGTGAACCCAAGTGTTCAGGACATTCGTCAGTCTACGCGCTCTGTTTCCGGTGTTGAATTGGCTGTGCTTACTGTTTTGGATACGACCTACACGAACCTCTCTTTTGTCATTCCCCAACGCATTCAATTCGGTGCAGCAATTACACACGAATTTAAAAAAGCTGGCACCCTTTCTTTAAGCGCATCTTATCGCCAACAAGACTGGAAATCGGTTGAAGATTTCAATTCATTGATTCATGTTTCCAATCAAAGTTTTCATAACTCAAAAAATGTAGGACTCGGATTGGAATACATTCCAAACGCCAATGGCGGAGAAAATAATTATTTCGGAGCATGCACTTATCGCTTGGGAATTAAGAGTGCTGCGACTTCTGTTGGTTTGAATGGGAATAATATTATTCAAGAGGCCTATACGTTCGGACTACAAATGCCGATGCGCTCATCGAAAACGACCAGCAGTCTTTGTCTTTCAGCTGAGTTCGGTACTTATGGAAACGCGACTGAAACCTCAACGAAAGAGAACTACGCGTCATTCCTCATTGGATTTAAACTTCATCCGTTCGAGCGATGGTTCGTGCAGAGAAAGTATGATTAACCCCATACTGAAAATAGCAACTGCCTTTGCGGCCGTGTTCCTTTTGGCTGGATGTCAGAATGAAATTTCAGAAATAAAAGCTATTACTGATCCTAAACTTGTTCCTGTTCAAAGCACATTCAATTCTGCATTTAGTTATTCCATTGACGGTGTCGTTCGCACCAAGATTTATGCGGTTCAATTAGATCAATACGTTAGCGACAGTTCATATTTAATTGCGCCGAAAACATTTCACATTGAGTTCTTCGATTCGCTTGGACAATACACAGGAAATATGGATGGGAACGAAGCTGTTTTTTCTCAGAAAAGTAACACGTTGTGGACGAAAGGCAATTTGGTTTTAGCCAATTGGAAGAAGGAAAAACTTGAAACCAATTCACTTGTATTTTACCTAGACTCGGATTTAGTTTACACACCTGATTTTGTAAAAATAACTTCCGAAAACAGCGTACTCGAAGGAAAGGGACTCCGCAGTAACGGGTCTTTTTCCAATTACGAAATCAATCAGACTTCAGGCAATTTCAATACAGAAAACAATGAATAAATTCAATAAGGTCATACTTATACTCTGGGCTATTATTGTGGTTGCAACTTTTGGCTATGCCCTTTACTTAATATCTGTAGAAGGTTGGGATAAAGCGGGTGTTAATTTATTTATCCCCGGAATCGCATTGATGTGGTTCCTCTTCAGATTAGGGATGTATCGTAGAATGATCAAGAACAATGGATAATATCGAAGTTTCTCAAATATTAACTATTCTCGCAACTCTGCTCGGCTGTGCCTTTTATTCTGGTGTTGAAATTGCCTTTCTCACTTCCAACAAACTAAAAATTGAGTTAGACAGAAAGCAAGGCGTATTCGGGGCCTCTATTCTCTCATCGCTAGTTGGAAAACCAAAAATTTTCCTTGCGATGCTTTTGGTTGGAAATAATATTTCCTTGGTTATTTATGGAATTGTCTTCGGTGATATTCTTACTTCAATTATTGAATCCAATTTCCCTTTTCTGCAAGATATAGTTGGGGCCTACGGTGTGCTGATTCTTCAAACCATTATTTCTACATTGGTTGTCCTCATATTTGGCGAGTTCATTCCTAAGGCCTTGCTTTCCTCGCAACCCAACAAGTGGTTGTTGCGTCTTTCTCCACTCATTGCTATCTGGTATGCCGTCTTGTTTGTGTTCGCTTACAGCGTAACGAAAGTAAGCGAATGGATTATCTCCGTTCTTTTCCGAAACTCTCCGAAAGAACAAGACATTGTTTTCGGAAGAACCGATTTGAATCATTATCTCGAAGGTTTCACCGGTGCTAATTCCCAACAGAAAGAATTCGATTTGGAAATTCAATTCTTTCAGAACGCGTTAGATTTTTCTTTGTTGAAAGCGCGTGACTGCATGCTTCCACGTAACGAAATCGTTGCCATTGATATTGACGAGAGCATTGCGAAAGCAAAAGACCTTTTCATTGAAACTAAACTTTCGAAGATTATCGTTTATCGGGAAAACATTGATCAGTTGATTGGATATGTTCACTTCAGTGACTTCTTCAAGAACCCGAAGGAAATCAAAGAAATCCTTCGTCCAATTGCCATTGTCCCTGAACCAATGGCCGCGAATGAAATTTTAAAAAATTTCCGCAGTCAGAAGAAAAGTGTAGCCGCCGTTGTTGACGAATTTGGAGGGACTAGCGGATTAATCACCTTCGAAGATATTATTGAAGAAATTTTTGGTGAAATTGAAGACGAGCACGACACCATCGACAATGTTGAGCGTGAGGTGAAAAAAGGATGGTACGAATTCTCTGGAAGACTTGATGTTCAATACATCAATGAAAAATACAAGTTGGAACTCCCTGAAAATGAAGAGCAATATGATACGCTTGGTGGGCTCATTTTAAACTTCCACCAGGACTTTCCGGAAGTAAACCAGGAATTCATCATGGATCGCTATCGGTTCACCATTCTTGCAGTAAACGAGCGACAAATTAAGCTTGTCCAACTTCAAAACATTGAAGAATTAACAAATAGCTAGTTCGTTAAAAAAAAACAAGGAATTTCCGAGCAAATTTCCGATATTCGCAATCCTAAATTTTACAGTCCATAACTATGGCAATGATTTCAACCCTTCGTAAACAAGGATGGCTAGTACTAGCCCTAGTCGGCATTGGTATTGTCGGCTTCCTAATCCCGTATGACGCTGTAATGGCGATGTTCGGTGGCGCTTCAGATAAAGTTGGTGTTATTAATGGTGAAACCGTTAAGCAAGACCAGTGGAGAGGTATGCTTCAAGAGCAATCTGAATTGTTCAGCTATGATAACAGCCAAACCCACGGTTTGGAGAACGATGTATGGAACAATTTAATTGAAACCACTCTCCTTCAACCTGAGTACCAAAGTCTTGGATTAATAGTTACGGACGAAGAGTTGGACGAAATTCTTTTCGGGAAGTACTTGAGTTCTTACGTTAAGAGCACCTTTTACCAAGGTCAAGACTCCTTGCCTTTCAAAGAACAAATGCGCGAGAGCTTCAAGAAAATGGAAACGGAGAAGCCAAATCTTTTCACCGGATACAAAAGATTAGTTATCGAAAAGCGTTTGAAAGAAAAGTACGACGCATTGGTGAGTGCTGGATCTTACGTAAACTCGTTAGATGCTAAGAGTTTGTTCCAACAGTCGAACAACAAAGCTTCTATCGTTTATGTTGTTAAGCCTTACGCTCAAATAATGGAGAGTGAAATTTCATTCTCGAATGAGGACATTGAA
>CAMCUG010000049.1 GCA_945878835.1 Chryseobacterium gleum
AAAATCTTACTTCTGCTTGTGTGCTTTAAGCGTCGAATCGCTTTCTCTTTAATCTGACGAACACGTTCACGTGTAAGATCGAAGCGCTCTCCGATTTCTTCCAACGTAAGTGGATGTTCACCATTCAAACCGAAATACAATCGAACCACGTCGCCCTCACGCGCTGTAAGCGTGCGAAGTGAGCGTTCAATCTCGCGACGCAAACTCTCATGCAATAGATCTGTATCCGGAGAAGGAGTGTCGTTCGTTTGCAATACATCGTACATCGTAGAGCTACTGTCATCTCCATCTTTCAAAGGAGCATCCATAGATACGTGACGTCCGCTGTTGCGCAACGATTGCTTCACTTCATCCAAAGTCATTTCTAACACTTCAGCCAATTCAGCTGGAGTAGGAGGACGCTCGAATTCTTGCTCCAACTTAGCAAATGCTTTGTTGATTTTATTGATCGATCCAATCTTGTTCAAAGGAAGACGAACAATACGGGATTGCTCAGCCAACGCCTGAAGAATAGATTGACGAATCCACCAAACAGCGTAAGAAATGAATTTAAATCCACGAGTTTCATCGAAACGCTGAGCCGCTTTAATCAAGCCAAGGTTTCCTTCGTTAATTAAATCGGGAAGAGATAAACCTTGGTTTTGATACTGTTTCGACACAGATACAACGAAACGCAAATTCGCTTTAGTCAATTTCTCCAAAGCAAGCTGATCACCTTGTTTAATACGACGAGCCAACTCAACTTCTTCTTCGGCAGTAATCAAATCCACACGACCAATCTCTTGCAAATACTTGTCAAGGGAAGCGGTCTCGCGGTTGGTTACCTGTTTTGTAATTTTTAACTGTCTCATGTTTGCTTAACGTTGGTTTAATTCACTGTTTCTGTAAAACGCAAAAAACAGGAATTTAGTTTTGTTCCTCTGGCTTTGGAAGCAAAGCTCTTCTAGAAAGCTTCAATTTACCGGTCTTAGGATCTTTTCCTAATACTTTAAACTTAACCAAATCACCAACTTTCAACACCTCGTTAACATCGTCTATTCTTCTCCATTCCAATTCACTGATGTGAATAAGGCCGTCTTGACCAGGAATAATTTCAACGAACGCTCCGAACGGTTGAATGGTTTTAACTGGACCTTCATAAACAGCTCCAATTTCAACTTGTGGAGGCCAAACAATTGACTTCACACGATTCACAGCAGCATCTAGGCTTGCCTTGTCCGCAGACGCAATTTCCACAAAGCCTTTGTTGTCGCGCTCTTCGATAGAGATTGTTGCGCCAGTTGTTTTCTGAATTTCTTGAATTACTTTTCCTCCAGGTCCAATGACTTTTCCGATTTCTTCGGTTGGAATTTCGAAGCTAACAATACGCGGAGCGTGAGCTTTGTAATCTTCACGTGGTTCAGAAATGGTTTTCATCATTTCACCCAAGATGTGCAAACGACCTTGCTTGGCTTGATCCAAAGCGTCGGTTAACAATTGCATCGAAAGACCCTTGATCTTAATGTCCATCTGGCAAGCTGTAATTCCTTTCGAAGTTCCAGTTACTTTGAAGTCCATATCGCCCAAGTGATCCTCGTCTCCTAGGATATCTGATAAGATTGAATATTTTCCGTTTTCATCTGTGATCAATCCCATTGCAATTCCAGATACTGGAGACGTAATCGGAACACCACCGTCCATTAACGCAAGTGTACCAGCGCAAACAGTCGCCATAGATGAAGATCCGTTCGACTCAAGAATGTCAGAAACAATTCGCATCGTGTACGGACATTTTTCAGTTTCAGGAAGAACAGGCTTCAATGCACGAAGTGCAAGGTTACCGTGTCCAATTTCACGACGACCCGTTGAACGAATCGGACGTGCTTCACCTGTGCTGAATGGTGGGAAGTTGTAGTGCAACAAGAACTTCTCGCTTCTATGATGAACCACACCGTCAATGGTTTGCTCGTCAAGTTTAGTTCCCAAAGTAAGGGTAGTCAACGACTGAGTTTCTCCGCGTGTGAAAACACTTGAACCGTGAGCACCTGGCAAATAATCTACTTCACACCAGATTGGACGAATCGTACGTGTATCGCGACCATCTAAACGAATACCATCGTCTAGAATCATGCGACGCATAGCGTCTTTCAAACAATCGTGGGTATATTTCTTGAATAAGAATGCGTTCGCAGATTTTTCTTCCGCAGTGAATTGAGCGAAAAACTCCTCTTCAATTTGGTGAAACGCTGCGCTTCTTTCTTTCTTTCCGGATGGAGTCTTAACAGCAGTGTAGTACTTAGCATAACACTCGTCCCATACTTTCTTCTTCAGCTCTTCGTCTTTTGGTTCGTGGTTGTATTCACGCTTTACAGTCGCTTTTTCAACCTTCGAAGCCAATTCCAACTGAGCTTTTACTTGTGCCTGAATAGCAGTGTGTGCGATAGCAATGGCTTCAACCATAACTTCTTCAGACACCTCTTTCATTTCACCTTCAACCATTACAATGCTGTCTGCACTTCCTGCGATCATCATGTCTAAATCGGCAAGTGCCAATTGAGAACGAGTAGGGTTAACAACGAATTCACCGTTGATACGTGCAACACGAACTTCAGAGATAGGACCGTTGAAAGGAATATCTGAAACTGCAATTGCTGCAGACGCAGCAAGACCAGCTAAACTATCAGGCATGTGCTCAGTGTCACCCGAAATCAAGGATACAACAACTTGTGTATCACTGTGGAAATCTTCAGGGAACATAGGGCGTAAAGCGCGGTCGATCAAACGAGAAACTAAAATCTCGTCGTCGTATGGACGTGCTTCACGTTTGAAATAACCACCTGGGAAACGACCCACTGCGGCGTATTTTTCACGGTACTCTACCGTTAGAGGAAGGAAGTCTAACCCTTCTTTTGCTTCTTCGTTGGCTACAACGGTTGCTAGGAGCATCGTATCTCCTTGGCGAACGACTACAGAGCCATGTGCTTGCTTCGCTAACTTACCAGTTTCAATGGTAATTGGAGCAGAAGAACCCATGTCAATGGTCGTTGTGATTGCTTCGATTTTCATTCTTTTATTTTCGGATATATAGTTCTAAGAAAAAACGCGAAAAGGCAATTGTTAGATTGCCTTTTCTTTTGATTATGCTTGTATATTACTTACGTAACTCAAGTTCTTTTACGATTGCACGGTAACGAGCGATGTCAACTTTTTGCAAATAATCCAATAAGCCTCTACGCTTACCAACTAATGCAATCAACGAACGTTGTGTGCCGTAATCTTTTTTATTCTTTTTTAAGTGCTCGGTTAAGTGAGCAATACGGTAGGTAAACAAAGCGATTTGTCCCTCTGAACTACCTGTGTCTGTTGCAGATTTACCGTGTTTAGCGAAAATCTCTTGTTTTTTTTCGATTGTAAGGTACATGCCAATACTTTTTTAGTTATTATTATGTGAGCCTCCAAGTAAAAGTTATTTTTCTTGAAAGTGGGGTGCAAAGATACGAAATTTCTTTTCGTGAATGCAAGATTTATTTTAAGTGACTTAAGGTAAGCGCCAAACGCTTCTTCATTTCAGTCCGCTTTATAATATAGTCAAGGAATCCGTGCTCCAAAACGAACTCAGAACTTTGGAATCCTGCCGGTAAATCCTTCTTAATGGTTTCCTTTACCACACGTGGTCCAGCAAATCCAATCAAGGCCTTCGGTTCAGCAATGTTTAAATCGCCTAACATCGCGAACGATGCCGTAACACCGCCTGTTGTTGGATCGGTAAGAATAGATATATACGGAAGTCCAGCGTCAGCCAATTGTGTCAACTTCGCAGAAGTCTTCGCCATTTGCATCAGGGAGAATCCAGCTTCCATCATTCGAGCTCCGCCAGATTTAGAAATGCAGATGAAGGGACAATGTGCTTCAATGGCTTTATCTACACCCATCGCAAACTTTTCGCCGACAACCGATCCCATTGATCCGCCAATAAAGGCGAAGTCCATACATGCAATCACGGCGTTCTCATGTTCAATCTTTCCAAAACCAACGCGCAGCGCATCTTTCAATCCGGTTTTCGCAATGGTCGTCTTAATTCGATCCTTGTAGTTCTTTGTGTCAGTAAACGTTAAAGGGTCAGCGCTTTTCATGTGCTCAGCTACTTCAATCCACTCATGCTCATCAAAGAAGATTGAAAAATACTGAAGCGATCCAATTTTCTCGTGATACTCGCAAGCTTCGCAAACCCAATCGTGTTCAGCGTGCTGCTCACTTGTAACAACTTGCTTGCACTCTGGACATTGGTACCACAACCCCTCTGGAATTTCCTTCTTCTCTTGATTCTGCGTCGTAATACCTTTGTTTTTTCTCGTGAACCAACTCATTCTTTTGAAATTTGATTAGACCGCAAAAATAGGTAATCCAACTTTAATACGAATCAAAACAATTTGGTCACATTGAAATAACTTTTTGACCTTACATTCGTATTCTAAAAATTTTCTTCAAGATGTCAATCAATCTGAATTCAATTCTTCAAGCATTAGTGCCTAAAGACAAGAAGTGTTTCCCGCTTTTTCAAGCGGCGGTTACGAATGCCGTTCGCACTGCTAAAATACTGAAGGAGTCATTTGAAGTTGATAGTCTAAAACGCATGCAGCTGCACAGTGAAATTTATGATTTAGAGCATGTAGGCGACGACTTGACAGATGCTTTAAAGTTAGAAGTAGAGGCGAATTTCAATGTTCCATTCGACAGAGAAGAGGTGTATCAATTGGCAATTGTAATTGATGACATCGTAGACGATATGTACGGAGTGTCAAAGCGTATTGAATTGTACAAAATTCACAACATACCTGCTGTTTTTGGAGAAATGGCACAAGTGATTTGGGATACCACGAAAGTGTTGCAGGAGTTAATGGAGAACTTGAAGAAATTCAGGTATTCAGAGTCTGCGAGAAATAGAATTGCAGCAATACGCGAACTAGAGCGCAAAATGGACGTGCTTCAGGAGACTTCAATAGCGAAGCTTTTCAGTGAAGGAGCTGACCCCATTGAGCTAATTAAACAGCAAGAAGTTTTCGGACTCATGGCTCGTTCTCAAAAGCGTTGCGAAGAAGCGGCTAGTATAATTGAATCCGTGTTGGTGAAATTCAACTAAGACATGCAAAAGACAGTCTGCATTACGGGAGCCAGTTCCGGATTTGGAAAATGCACCGCTGAATTATTTTTGAAAAACAATTGGAAGGTCATTGCTCTCGCAAGAAGGTTAGATCCTTTGAAAGAATTGCAGGAGTTGGCAAACAGTGAAGATCAGCTCTTGATTCATTCGTTAAATGTTCAAAATGAAAAGGAAGTCACGGCGTTTTTTCAATCTCTTCCACCTTCATTCAAACAAATAGATGTTCTCTTCAACAACGCCGGATTATCGCGTGGGAAAGACGAATTGATACATGCGGATTTGGATCATTGGGAAGAAATGATCGATACCAATATCAAAGGTTTTTTGTATGTCGCGAAAGCCGTCTTGGCTATCATGAAAGAGCAGGGCAATGGATACATCATTAACACGGGTTCTGTCGCGGGTAGAAATTCGTATGTAGGTGGAAATGTATACAGCGCAACAAAAGCAGCTGTAAAAATGCTTTCGGAAAGTATGCGTTTGGAAGCCGCTGCGTATGGCGTGCGTGTGGGAGAGATTGCTCCCGGCGCTGCCGAAACAGAATTCAGCATGGTGCGTTTCGATCAGAATAAAGAAACGTCCGATGCTGTGTATAAAGGGTTCACTCCATTGAACGGACAAGACATTGCCAACACCGTTTGGTTTTTATCGAATTTACCTGAACACGTCTGCATTCAAGAATTGGTAATTATGCCAACGGCACAACCCAACGCGAATGTGGTTTATAGAAAATAAAATGCGATATTTTTTTATAGTAATTGTAAGCATCGCATTCGCGAGCTGCTCTCCGAAAGAACAAGTAGATCTTATTCTTCACAACGGAACTTTCCACAGCTTAAATGCCAACAACGACACCTATGAAGCTGTTGCTATTCGCGATGGAAAAATAGTGGCTGTTGGGCCGGAAAACGAAATTCTCAACGGGTACAAATCGGCTTCTATATATGATTTGGAAAAGAAACATGTTTACCCTGGATTCATAGATGCTCACGCCCATTTGTTAGGGTATTCACTAATGAAAAACGATCTCGATTTAGTTGGAACAAATTCATGGAATGAAATCGTTGAGAAGTGCAAAAACTTTCCAGTTAAAAGAGCAAGTGGATGGTTAATTGGAAGGGGATGGGATCAGAACGATTGGACCTCACAATCGGAAGGGAATGTCCGTTCAGATGGTATTCCAACGAATTCAGCATTGAGTAATCTATTCCCTCAAACGCCTGTCGTGCTTATTCGCATTGACGGGCACGCCGCAATAGCCAACGACGAAGCTATGAGAAGGGCAGGAGTTCAGGTGGAAAATGGGGTACTGTTAGACAACGACATGACCAAAGTTTTGAATGCAATTCCATTGGCTTCGAATAAAGAAAAGGCAGCACTTTTAATTGAAGGTCAAAGCGACTGTATAGCAGCAGGATTAACAACCGTTGATGAAGCAGGAATAGATACCGATGATTTAAAAATTATTGATTCACTTCAAAAAAGTGGAGATTTTTATTTACGAGTTTATGCAATGTTGAATGCTTCCGACAAAGACTTTCAATATTGGATGGAGAGAGGTCCGGATACGACGTCTTCCATGTTGAAAATACGAAGCATAAAATTCATGGCAGATGGTGCGTTGGGCAGTCGTGGCGCCTGTTTGAAACAAGGGTATGCAGATGTATTAACTACGAAGGGAGCATTGTTAAATGACGCGAGTTATTTTCGTTTTCGTTTCGCAGCGGCCTATGCTCGTGGATTTCAGGTTTGCACACATGCAATAGGCGACAGTGCGAATGCGGTTGTTTTAAAGTGGTACGGTGAATTATTAGAAGGAGTGAACGACAAGCGTTGGAGAATTGAGCATGCTCAGGTGGTAGACTCGTCCGATTTCTCAATGTTTCAGCAATACAGCGTTATACCTAGTGTTCAGCCTACGCATGCCATTAGCGACGCTCCCTGGGCTTTATCGCGTTTGGGAGTATCGCGGTTGAGATATGCATACAATTACAAAAGACTGTTGAGTTATTCAAATATGTTGTCCTTGGGAACAGACTTTCCAGTTGAAGTAATGGATCCCTTGCGTACGTTTCATACTGCGGTTTTCCGAAAGGAGTTTAAAGAGGGAAGTGAAACATTCGCAGCGAATGAGTCGTTAAGTGCTTTGGAAGCGCTGTATGGAATGACAGTGTGGGCGGCAGTATCGAATTTTGAAGAAGCAGAAAAGGGATCTATTGAAGTTGGAAAATTGGCAGATTTCACGGTATTAAATTTAGATATTTTGAAAGCTTCTGAGAAAGAGATGTTACGTGCGAAAGTGGATCAAACTATCATTAATGGCGTTGTTTTTCGCGGTGGAAAGCGATTGTCATAAAATAAAACGGAAAAAGTTTTTTTTATAGGACGTTGTCTTTGAGTATTTTGCGTAGAAGTCGAGAAAATAAATAAAAAATATTTACTGAAACTCTTGCACGAATGAATATTGTGACTACTTTTGCGTCCGCTTTAAAGAAACAATGTGACTTTAAGGTTAAGAAAAAGTTTAATAAACGCATCAACGAAGGTTGAAAAAGAGATTGATTTTTTTTGTTGTGCAGGTAGAAAACAGTAGTACATTTGCACCCGCTTTGAAAGGAACATTAAAGAATGTTGTGAAGGAGATTTGAAAAAAGTGATTCGGTTCACACAATTAATAAAGATGAAAATCTTTGAAAAAAATTTGTGTGGGCTAAAAAGTAGTTGTATGTTTGCCGCCCGTTTCGACAGAGGTCGAAATAAGGGAGTGAAAAAATAGAAAAAGTTCTTTGATATAATGCAGCAGATAACAGGTTAAATTATTGAGCCACAAGATTGAACAATTTACAATGGAGAGTTTGATCCTGGCTCAGGATGAACGCTAGCGGCAGGCCTAACACATGCAAGTCGAGGGGTAACTAGAGTGATAGCAATATTACTTTGGCTAGACCGGCGCACGGGTGCGTAACACGTATGCAACCTACCTTATACTGGGGAATAACTTCGAGAAATCGGCGCTAATACCCCATAACATTGCGAAGAGGCATCTCTTTGCACTTAAAGCTCCGGCGGTATAAGATGGGCATGCGTCCAATTAGCTAGTTGGTGAGGTAATGGCTCACCAAGGCTACGATTGGTAGGGGTTCTGAGAGGATGATCCCCCACACTGGTACTGAGACACGGACCAGACTCCTACGGGAGGCAGCAGTGAGGAATATTGCGCAATGGACGAAAGTCTGACGCAGCCATGCCGCGTGAAGGACGACTGCCCTATGGGTTGTAAACTTCTTTTGTACGGGAAAAAACCCCTCTACGTGTAGAGGGCTGATGGTACCGTAAGAATAAGCACCGGCTAACTCCGTGCCAGCAGCCGCGGTAATACGGAGGGTGCAAGCGTTATCCGGATTTATTGGGTTTAAAGGGTCCGTAGGCGGGCCGATAAGTCAGTGGTGAAAGCCCATAGCTCAACTATGGAACTGCCATTGA
>CAMCUG010000050.1 GCA_945878835.1 Chryseobacterium gleum
CCACCAAGGTGAAGGTTTAATGCAGTACCGTCTTTTTCTTTTCCTTCCAACTTAAACTGAATGTATCCGCTTTGCCAGCTCCAATACATGCCGTTCGCGGGATCCAATGCGCAGCAGTGAACACCAGCGGCGTTTGTTATTGAATCGACACCCAAAGTTAGACGCACATAACTCGCGTAACTTGAATTGGAGTTGATCGAGAAATTCAAGGAGTTAGAATTATTGAAATCGAGCAGTCGGAATGAAACGGAATCCTGTCCGATAATTTGTTTATTCATATCCAACAACTCGATATGCCCAACATAGCACTTCAACGTTTCAACATGAAGTAAAGAATCGACGAATTGAAGTGGAATATTTTTCAAGTTGAATTGAAACCGTCCATCCATTTTTGAATTCATCTGTTCGAATTCAACAACAATAGGGAAGTGGTCTGAAAGCAGCGGCTCATTAACATCGGTATTCCCAACTTTGTAAGAATGAAAACCGAGTTTTTCCAATTTGTAAAAAACATAATCTATTCGCGGAGCCTTCGGATTCGCAGCGCGTTCGAAATTGTTGAAAGTTCCAACCTTTGAAGAAATGCCTATTCCCGCATCGGAGAATTCTGCACGAATTTTTCTCAAAGCAGGATCTTCTGGAGCACAATTCAAATCGCCCATGAAAATGATATTTTGAATGGAAGTGAAGCCTTCAATTTCTTTCAGAATAAGTTTCGCGCTTTCTTGTCGAGCAACAACTCCCACATGATCCCAATGCGCATTCACCACCAACAAAGTGTCCTTTAGTTGTTCATCGAACAACAGCGCAAACGAGGCTATGCGCTCGCATGCGGCGTCCCAACCTTTGCTGGGTTTCGTCGGAGTTTCAGACAACCAAACTGTTTTCGATTTAACCAATGAAAATCGATTCAAGTTGAAATAAATAGGGGAGTACTCGCCTTTGGTAATGCCGTCTTCTCTTCCAACACCAATGCGGGTATATTGTCTCTGACTGAAATTGTAATTGAATAGTGCGTGGTCGAGTTCAAGAACTTCGTTGTGTAAGACTTCTTGAAACCCAATAATATCAATACTTTCACTCCAAAGGAAATTTTTCACACGCTCGCTTCTGTTCGGCCAACTGTTCTCACCATCGTTTGGGTTGTTGTAACGAATGTTGAATGAAAGAACTTTTAAAGAAGAAGTCTGACCGAATGAACATTCGGTTTTTGCAATGAAGAGGGTGCAAAGAAGTGCAAGTCGAAAAAAGTAGTTTTTCATTCTGGAGTTAAAGGTAAAAAAAAACCTCCCGAAGGAGGTTTTTATATGTTAGAGGAAAGAAGAATTATGCTCCTTCTTCGCCGTCCATTTTCTCTTTCAATGCAGCCAATGCACCTAAGTCACCAAGAGTTGATTTCTCAACTTGAGAGTTAACTTGCTTCACAGCTGAATTGTTGTCTTCTTTCTTAGCACCCGATCCAGAACCTGAACCAGCGCCAGCACCAGCACTTGAGCGCTTAGGCTTAGCATCTGATGAAGATGGAGTAGAAGTGATTTCTTCTGGCTTCCAAGTTTGTGTGTGAGACACAGCAATCTTACGTTGGTTCTTGTTGAATTCAAGAACGATGAAGTCAAGGGTTTCTTCAACTTTCGCTGTAGATCCGTCTTCTTTCTTCATGTTTTTATTCAAGCAGAATCCTTCTAAACCGTAAGGAAGTGCAACACTACAATGGTTACCTTCTTTCTTCACGATAGTTCCTTGGTGCTTGGTTCCTTCAAGGAAAACAGTTTCAAACACATCCCATGGATTTTCTTCCACTTGCTTGTGCCCTAAGCTAATTTTACGTCCTTCACGATCCAATTCCATTACTACTACAGCTATGTCATCTCCGATAGCGCAGAACTCACTCGGATGCTTGATCTTCTTAGACCAAGAAAGGTCAGAGATGTGAACAAGGCCATCGATGCCGTCTGCTAATTCGCAGAAGATACCAAATGTAGTGAATGCACGAACTTTCGCAGTGTGCTTGGCTCCAACAGGGAAACGAGTCTCAATTCCGTCCCATGGATCAGAAGTCAATTGCTTCAATCCAAGGCTTAATTTACGCTCGTCTTTTTCCATGCTAAGGATTACAGCCTCAACCTCTTGTCCTACTTTCAAGAAATCTTGAGCAGAACGTAAGTGTGAACTCCAAGACATTTCAGAAACGTGAATCAATCCTTCTACACCTGGAGCAATCTCAACGAATGCACCGTAGTCTGCAAGAACAACCACTTTTCCTGTAATCTTTTGTCCAACTTCCAAAGTATCTTGAATAGCATCCCATGGGTGAGCAGACAATTGTTTCAAACCAAGAGCAATTCTCTTCTTGTCATCATCGAAGTCAAGAATAACAACGTTGATCTTAGAATCCAATTGAACAATCTCTTCCGGATGAACAATACGTCCCCAAGAAAGGTCAGTAATGTGAATCAATCCATCTACGCCGCCAAGGTCAACGAATACACCGTAGCTTGTGATGTTTTTAACCACACCCTCCAATACTTGTCCTTTTTCAAGGCCAGACATGATTTGCTTCTTCTGTTCTTCCAACTCAGCTTCAATAAGCGCTTTGTGAGAAACAACTACGTTCTTGAACTCGTTGTTAATCTTAACAACTTTCAATTCCATAATTTTTCCAACGTACACATCGTAGTCACGAATTGGCTTAACGTCGATTTGTGATCCAGGTAAGAACGCTTCGATACCGAATACGTCAACGATAAGTCCGCCTTTCGTGCGACACTTAACTTCACCTTTAATAATTTCGCCAGTCTCAAGAGCTGTGTTAACGTTACCCCAAGCGCTGAACAAACGAGCAGTCTTGTGAGAAACGATTAATTGTCCGTTCTTGTCTTCTTGTAATTCAACGTAAACAGTAACGCGGTCACCCGCTTTAAGTTCTGGGTTGTAACGGAATTCAGTTACTGCAACAACACCTTCAGACTTGTATCCGATGTTGATTACAACTTCTTTCTTTCCAACAGAAACAACAGTTCCTTCAATAACTGTTTTTTCAGCAATTGTAGATAAAGTGTTTTCGTACAATGAATCGTAGCGTGAACGCTCTTCATCGTTGTATCCACCTGCAGACTCATACGCTTCCCAACTGAACTCACCGTTTTCATTCATGAAAGCAGCGTCGTCAGCAGTGCTGTACAACTCTAATGGTTCTTCTGCAGAAACTTCTTCTTCTACCGAAGCAGAAACTTCTTCTTCTACCGGAGCAGAAACTTCTTCTACAGATTCAGAAGCCGTAGCTTCCGTGTTTTCAGTTCCTTCGTTGGTTGGAACAGTGTTTTCAGCTTCTTCAGCTGGATTTAATTCTTCTGCCATGGGGCATTGTTAATTTGTATTTCATTCGCCTTCGCACGCATACGGAATGAAAGAGTTAGTTATTTTCAGTGACTCAACGTCTCATCACCGCCCAAAAAGGGACGCGAATATACAAAGAATTTCACGAAATAATGCGTGATGCATAAACATTGTGATCTACAATGTGTTCTGATTATTATTGCAAATAATTACGCAGTCACAAAACCAAGTCTTTGCATGAAAGTTGGAATCCCATTAGAATTATTTCCTAACGAGTCGCGCGTAGCCGCCACTCCCAAAACAGTAGAACGATTAATAAAACAAGGCTTCGAAGTTGTTGTGCAATCCAATGCGGGAAACAGATCTCATTTTCAAGACAGCGATTACCAGAAAGTAGGGGCTACAATTGTTGCGAATAACTCCGAGATATATGAAGTTGTGAATATAGTTTTAAAGGTAAGAGAACCTCAGCCTGAAGAAATCGAAATCATGCCTAGTGGGCTTACACTTATTTGTTACCTCTCACCTGCACAAAATTTACCACTTCTGCAAAGCCTTGCAGATAGAGGGGTTAATGCCATAGCAATGGATGCTATTCCACGAATTTCGCGCGCTCAAAAAATGGATGTTTTGTCGTCAATGGCAAATATTTCAGGCTACCGAGCGGTTGTTGAAGCTGCTTTTTATTTTGGAAGGTTTCTGAATGGACAAATTACAGCTGCAGGTAAAGTAGAGCCAGCGAAAGTTTTAGTTGTTGGTGCCGGTGTAGCCGGACTTGCTGCAATTGGAACAGCGAATTCCTTAGGTGCAATTGTTAGAGCCTTCGACACCAGAAAAGAAGTTGCAGAGCAAATTCAGTCAATGGGAGCGAAATTTTTGACTGTTGAAATCAACGAAGACGGACGCACAGATTCTGGCTACTCGAAAGAGATGAGCAAAGAGTTTATAGATGCGGAAATGAAGCTCTTTGAAGAACAAGCAAAAGACATAGACATTGTTATAACAACCGCACAAATACCAGGAAGACCAGCGCCAAAGTTGTGGTTAGAAAACCACGTGCATCTCATGAAACCGGGGTCAATTATTGTCGACCTAGCAGCTTCCTCTGGTGGAAATTGTGAATTAACAAAACCCAACGAAGTTTACACAACAGACAATGGAGTAACGATACTGGGTAAGATAGATATGCTTCCCGGACAGGCAAGCCAATTGTATGGAAACAATTTGTGCCATCTCCTAGACGATATGGGGAAGGCCGAGAATTTTCACATCAATATGGATGACGCCATTGTTTCAAGAGCAATGGTCACCTTCGAGGGTAAAGTTAATTGGCCTCAAAAGCCTTTGGATGTTAGTCCAGCGAAAGCCAAGTCTGCAGAAAATCTTTTACCGAAATCGGTTTCAACGGAAACCACTCAAAAAAATAAAGCCATTGGCGCAATAAGAGGTGTAGTTGTTGTCGGACTCTTACTTGGCCTCGTTGGAAGTTTTGCACCCAATGATTTTCTTCAGCACTTTACAGTATTCGTTCTCGCCATCTTCATTGGCTGGCAAGTAATATCAAACGTTTCGCATGCGCTGCACACCCCGCTTATGGCCGTTACAAACGCAATCAGTGGAATAATTGTTATCGGTGGTCTTTTGCAAACGAAGGACAACCCATCCAGCATACTTACAATTTTATCAGTTGCGGCAGTGCTCCTTGCGACCATAAACATCGTAGGAGGATTTGTGGTTACGCATCGAATGTTAAAAATGTTTAGAAAATAAGTACCATGCACTCAATCAACGAAATTCAAACAGCCGCGTACCTCTATGCGAGTGTTTTATTCATACTAAGTCTTAGCGGTTTATCTTCTCAAGACTCAGCGAAAAGAGGTGTGTTTTACGGAATAGCTGGAATGGTTATAGCTATTGCTGCAACTCTTTTCGGAAGTGGGGTAGAAGGAAAAGTCTACATCGTAATAGCCATTGCGGCAGCCTCTGTAATTGGCATCTTCATCGCACGAAAAGTTCAGATGACAACCATGCCGCAGTTAATAGCGCTGTTGCACAGTTTCGTCGGCCTTGCCGCTGTGCTAGTCGGTTTCGGTTCATTTATAGATTCTGCATCTTCCACATCCGATTCTTCAACTCATTTAGTGCATTCCATTGAAGTGTTTATTGGTGTGTTTATCGGAATGATCACCTTCACGGGCTCCCTCATTGCATGGGGAAAATTAGACGGAAAGGTATCTTCCAAGCCTTGGAATTTCAAGGGACTTCAAACCATAAACCTTTCATTATTTTTAATTTGTGTTGTAGCCGGAATTGTTTTTTGCAATGCCGAAGGTTTAGACGGGATTTTCGCACTAGTCGCCATGACCGCAATTGCCGCTGTCATCGGAATTATCTTGGTAATGGCAATAGGCGGTGGCGACATGCCCGTTGTTGTTTCAATGTTGAATTCATATTCGGGTTGGGCGGCTTCGGCAGCCGGATTCATGTTAGGTAACGACTTACTCATTGTAACAGGCGCCTTGGTCGGAAGCTCAGGTGCAATTCTATCTATACACATGTGCGAGGCCATGAACAGATCTTTCATTTCGGTCATCTTCGCAAGCGGAACTAAAGTTCAATCGGGACAAGCTAAAAAAGAAATCGAAGGAGAAGTGCAAGCAACCAATCATCAAGAGGTAGCTGAACTTTTGCGCAGTGCAAAGTCTGTTGTTATTGTTCCCGGTTACGGCATGGCGGTAGCGAAAGCGCAATATCCCATCTACGAAATGGCACAGACGCTCATCAACGAAGGCATCAACGTTAGATTCGCTATTCATCCTGTCGCTGGAAGACTTCCTGGTCATATGAACGTTCTCTTAGCGGAAGCCAATGTTCCTTACGACATTGTTTTGGAAATGGACGATATTAACGATGACATGCCAAATACCGATGTTGTTTTGGTTGTTGGTGCAAACGATGTTGTAAACCCGAGTGCGCAAGACGATCCCGCAAGTTCTATCTACGGCATGCCGGTCATAGAGGCATGGAAAGCCGAAAAGGTCATCATCATGAAACGCTCAATGAACGCGGGCTATTCCGGTGAAGACAATCCGCTTTTCTACAAGCCAAATTCGCTTATGCTTTACGGAGACGCCAAAGACACGGTCGAAAAGCTCCTCAGGCTTATAAAAGACTAACCCTTTCTTACCCTTTCTTCCCGAATGTTTGGGCGTGCCCCTTCGGGTCGGGCTATCCGTTCCAAGTCCTCACGGTTTCCAACCGCTCCGGGCTTTCCACTTCTATCCCTCACGCACAACCACAACTTTTCTTACCCCTCGGGTTGTTCCATTACATACAAGCTTTGCATAGTAAACTCCTGGGCTATGATCGTTTAAATCAAGTGCCCTCGATTTTTCTCCCATGTTTAAGCTCACGCTTCTCACAAATGATCCGGCACAATCGTAAACGTCGATTGAGCTCGTTTCTTTTATTTCATTGAAGGAAAAAGTGGTGCTACTCGAGCAAGGATTCGGATAGTTTGAGAATGAAAATTTAGAATTTTCACTTTCGCTTAAATGCAAAATATTACTGGGAAGAATCTTCATGCCAACGGGTCTGTGATCAGATACATTGGCTTCGTATTCACTCCAACCATCTGGCAGGTATTGTTCAATTTTCAGCGTTTTTATTTCATACGAACTGTTCTGAACCTCGTCAAACAATTCGTTTGTAATGAGAATATGATCAAGATGCGAGGGCCAAGAAGGGTATGACCAACCGGTGCTACTTCCCGTTGCAATATCCATATCTGCGAACAAGTAGTTCTCAGTGTCATTCAGGAAGTTTATAAATACATTGTTGGGTGCGGGGTCGGTAAGCCTATCGTTGAGGTCACCCAAAAGAAAAACACTCTTATCGGGCAGATTCGTATCGATATAGGTTTTTAAAAGGTTCGATGCCAAATACCTTCTTGCTTCCTCATCATCAGAAGCAGCTGCATGCAGGTAGCCATCTCCACAACATTTGAAATGGTTATTTATAGCGAAGAAATTTTGATTGTCGAAGTTGAAGTCCATAATCTTCGGTGAGCGAGGAAAAGGATTCCAATAGGGGTAAGAGGTATAGATTTCATAAAGATCGTTGACCTGAATAACCTCATGTTTATAAATGAACGCCAATCCAGCATAATATGAAGTCATGAAGTAATAGCTGTATTGAGGTAAATCAGCTAACATGAATTTGAAGGAGACCGTGTCATCGATCTCTTGAAAAGCGTAAATGTCGGCATCAATATTTTCGATAATTTGTTGGACGTAATTCACGGTAATGTCCCCGTTTTTCGGGAAGTGTTCAATGTTCCAAGTAACAAGTTCCAGGGTAGTGTCTGTCCCGAACGACAAGTCATTCAGCGTTTGAGCAAAAAAGAGCGAGCTGTTTAAAAGGAAAAATGCAAATAAAGAGAGACGCTGTTTCAAATGTTTTTTTTCGAATGTAGTTAAGAACGAGGTTAACTGAATAACGTGTCAACGGCATTCTTCCCTTTTCTTACCCCTTTGTCCCCTTTCTTAACTTCTCTTACCGTGTACAAAGTCATTCTGTCTAAAAGACATTCTTAACCTTTCTTACCTTCTTGCTAGCTCAAAACCCAAAAGTAAATCACCGCCCACACAACTCCGAAAAACAACCCCAGATAAACGGTATTCACATGCTTCTTCAAATCGCGCTTAACGATCAATCTGAAAAGAACCCAAAGAGTGAATAATACTGCAAACGCGATGGGTAGGTAGATTCTTAGCATGTTTTTTAATTCAGATAATTTCTGCAAAGAAAAGAGTAATTGACATCTTTTCGTAAAGTGTATTTCATGTTCGTTTGAAAATATTTCACTTAAATGGTTTAACGAAGATACTATTCAAACCATCTGAATTTTCGCAACATTGTTGCCCTCGTCAAAGACCCTCGTTGCTTGCAACCCTCGTCCATAGGACCCTCGTAACATTGTTGCCCTCGCGAAGCAATTCGCCCTCGCAACGGCAGTCGCCTCGTCTATAGGACAAAAAAAAACTCCCGAAGGAGTTTTTTTAATACTATCCAAGATAAGATTTCAAAATCTTACTTCTGCTTGTGTGCTTTAAGCGTCGAATCGCTTTCTCTTTAATCTGACGAACACGTTCACGTGTAAGATCGAAGCGCTCTCCGATTTCTTCCAACGTAAGTGGATGTTCACCATTCAAACCGAAATACAATCGAACCAC
>CAMCUG010000051.1 GCA_945878835.1 Chryseobacterium gleum
TTCCGAAGTGCACTGTGAATATTGATAACCCCAGTTTTAGTGCTGCTGAAAACGATCGTTGTTTTTTCCTTTCTTTCAAAAAGATAATCCACCAAGATTGGAATTTTCTGATTCGGGAAAACAACATAGGCGCCCTGCTTAACATTTGCCGGTGGCTTAGACAGCGCTATGTTAATGGTTATCGGATCATTTAAAAATCCACGCGACAAACTGAAAATGGTGTCAGGCATCGTTGCTGAAAACAAAAGGCCTTGCTTAACATCCGGAGTCTGTGCAATAATGCGTTGAATATCGGGCTGAAATCCCATGTCTAGCATGCGATCGGCTTCGTCCAAAATCAAGAATTTCAATTTAGAAAAATCGACATAACCTAAATTAATGTGCATGTTCAATCTTCCCGGAGTCGCTACAATAATATCTGTTCCTGTTGTCAGTGCATGCTTCTCCTGTGTAAATACTTTCCCATCACTTCCACCATAAATAGGCATGGAAGATATATCTGTGAAATATCCGTAAGCTGAAATGGCCTGATCTATCTGTGTTGCTAACTCACGCGTTGGCACAACAATTAACGCCGAAACACATGTCCGATTGGTGTCTTGAATAATCTTGTGAATTACAGGAAGAAGAAATGCTGCGGTTTTTCCTGTTCCGGTCTGTGCAATCCCTAAAACATCTTTTCCGTCTAAAATATGCGGTATCGATTCTCGCTGAATGGGAGTCGGTTTTTGAATTCCCATGGAATCGATTCCCTTTATCAAATCTTCATTTAAACCTAAACTCGAAAAATTTTCTTCACTACTCATAACACAAAGGTCTAACATTCTTCGAGTGTTTTAACAATATGCCTATTTTTGTTCCGTGAAGAATATATTATTGACCTCGCTATTTCTGCTTTTGAATTTTTTGTCTGTTTGCGGACAGAACGATGAACGCAATAAAAAATCGGACTATCCTTTTATCAAACCCGAACTTATTTTAGATGGAAGGCGCACATTAATCAGCGAACAAGGAGCAAGACTTGGAGGGTTTCGAGTTGGTATTGAAATGAATCGCGTAAACCGCTTTGGATTTGGGTTTTATTCATTTTCAAAGAGTGTTCGAACAACAACCTTGAATGAGATTTCTTCCAATATCATTTCTGCCGATTTGGAGTTGAACTACGCATCTATTTATTATGAGCGTGTTTTACTCTTCACTAAAAAATACGAATGGAGTTCTACTCTCCATTTTGGAGTTGGAAATGTTTCTGGTTCATATACCTACGCAGATGGTTCTATCGGTAACTATGAGGAACCTCTTCAACTCACTGAATTAAGCACAACTCTTTTCAGACATTTAACTTATTTCATGTCCATTGGCGCTGGTATTGGTTACCGTCAAACCAGAAATGCACCCGAAGAGCTTTTACCCATATACAACGCACCCGTATTCTTGGTGAAATTCAGGTTTCAACCCATTAAAGCCGTTCGTGGAATTTGGAACAAAGACATTCGTAAAAGATATTAATCTATGAATTCATTTGAAGCACAAATTAAGATTGCTGAACTTTCAGAGCTACTGAGCGCGCACAATTACAATTATTATGTGTTAAATGCTCCCGTTATTTCCGATCAAGATTTTGATTTTCTATTGAAAGAACTAGAGAAATTGGAATCTCAATTTCCTGAATTGAAGTCAGCTAATAGTCCTACACAGCGCGTCGGAGGAGACATTACAGACAAATTCGAAAAAGTAACTCACAAGAGCCCAATGCTCTCGCTTTCCAATTCATACAACCAAGAGGAAATTCAAGATTGGGCGAAGCGCGCGATAGAGCTAGCAGGCAAACCCATTGAGTTTGTCATGGAATTGAAATATGACGGTGTAGCTATTGCTCTGTGGTACAAGAGCGGTCAGTTGGAAAGGGCTGTAACACGTGGAGATGGATCTGTGGGTGAAGACGTAACAATAAATGTTAGAACAATTTCAAGTATTCCGCTTCAATTGAAAGGCGACTTCCCTTCCGAATTTGAAATTCGGGGAGAAATATTTATGCCGAAAGGCGTCTTTCAAAAATTAAATGAAGAACGCGCTGAAGCTGGCGAAGAGATATATGCAAATCCAAGAAACACTGCTTCAGGAACATTGAAGCAACAAGATTCAAAGGCTGTTGCTAAGCGCAAACTCGATTGCTTTTTATACTTCGTGTTGAATAACACTTCAACCATTGAAACACACAGCCAACGTGTGAGTCATGCGCAATCGTGGGGATTCAAAACACCTGATCCTTCCAAACGAATGATAGAAACCACTTCAAGTGTTGAAGGAATTATGTCATTCATTTCTTATTGGGATGAACATCGAACAAGCCTTCCATTCGAGATCGATGGAATTGTAATTAAGGTAAACGAAGTTCAGTTGTGGGATGAATTGGGAATGACTGCCAAGAGTCCTCGTTGGGCCATTGCATACAAATTCAAAGCGGAGAGCATTAGCACGAAGCTATTAAGCATTACCTATCAAGTTGGAAGAACAGGTGCTATAACTCCGGTTGCAAACCTCTCTCCTATACAACTTGCAGGAACTACGGTCAAGCGCGCTTCACTTCACAACGCGGATCAAATTGAGCGATTGGACATACGTGTTGGTGATTTCGTTTGGGTGGAAAAAGGTGGTGAAATTATTCCGAAAGTAACTGCTGTTGATATTTCTCAACCCCGCGGCGCAGAAAGCGTGCACGAATACATCGCATATTGTCCGGAGTGCAATACACCGTTGGTTCGATTAGAAGGAGAAGTCTTGCATTATTGTCCAAACGATACACAATGTCTTCCGCAACTCATTGGAAAATTAGAGCATTTCATTTCAAGAAAGGCCATGAATATCGATGGTTTGGGAACGGAAACTGTTTCAGGATTGCTAGCATCAGGATTGATTAAAGACGCTGGAGATTTGTATTCCTTGACCTATGATCAGTTGATTGGACTTGAATTTCAAGTGGGTGATGAAGGCGAAGAAACAAAGAAGCGTTCGCTTCAATCGAAGAGCGTAGAAAATTTGCTGAAGGGAATGGAAGCAAGCAAACAAGTTCCTTTCGAGCGTGTATTGTTCGCAATGGGTATTCGTCATGTTGGAGAAACAGTTGCGAAGAAAATTGCCAGATCAGTAAAATCATTCGATCATTTGAATACGCTCACTTTCGAAGAATTGTGTGGGATAGATGAAGTGGGAGAAATAATAGCGCGATCTATTCAATCTTGGTTAACAAAAGAAGAGCACCTCCTCGTCTTGAATAAACTAATTGCAGCTGGACTTCAATTCAACATAAACGAGCAAGATGAAGTCTTGCTATCGAATGCTTTGGCAGGAAAAAGTATTGTCGTGAGCGGAACTTTTGAAACGTTCTCTCGAGATGGAATAAAAGAATTCATTGAACATCACGGAGGAAAGGTAGTTGGAAGTATCTCGTCTAAAACCTCCTTCGTGGTTGCTGGTGCTGACATGGGACCAGCAAAATTGAAAAAAGCGGAGGACTTAAAAATCTCAATTATTTCTGAACAAGATCTTCGTGTGCTAACGGATTAGATTACCAAAACTGCCAACACCAGGAAGAAAACGAGTTGCGCTATACCGTAGATTACGGCTGTTTCATTCTCATTTCTAAAGTGCGAATAGCTATATAATCCAAAGCAAAATGAAACTCCGAACCATGCAATGAAATTCTGCTGGGGTGCATAATTCATTTCTGTAAACGACCAGAATTCGAATTGAGGAGCTAAAACTTCCAACAAAAAGTCAAAGGTTGTCATTATCACAGCAACTGAAATAGCTGAAAAAATACGATTGTTAATTCCAATGTAATGAGTTGTGAGCTGCTGAGCAACCATGATTAATGCTGCCCAATTCACGCCTATGATTAAGGGCACACCCAACAGCTTCCACCCTAGGTTATTTCCATAAGTATAGGTTCCAAATAAATGTCCCGTTTTAACACCGTATACCTCCACCAAAAAAGCCATGACAACAATAACAGCAAATGCAACAAATCGCGACTGTCTGAATTTTTCATATCGAAGAATAACTACACCTGCGCTGACTAAAATGATGAGTGGTGTTGCAGGAAGAAACCAATCGGGTAGAAAGTAAATTCCAAGTATTCCGAAAAAATGAACCAACACAATCCACAGAATTGCGAATACTTTTAATTTTTTATTCTTGTGGAAAACGGTTGACATGTTTTTTTTAAGTTAGGAAATGAGTTCAGACATGTTTTTTGCGGATAAGATTGCTAAGGGAACACCACCGCCCGGATGCACACTTCCACCAACAAAAAACAAACCTTTAATTTTCGATGAGTTGTTGGCATGACGAAGGAATGCTGCGTTAGCTGAATTGGAAGCGTTTCCGTATAATGCACCTAAATGGGACGATGTATCCACTTCGATTCCACTTGGTGTCCAGACGCGTTCACAACAGATTTTATCTTCAATTTTTTCTCCTAACATACTTTCTAATTTCTGAATAATATTTTCTCTCGCTCTTTCAACAATCTCTTCCCAATTTTGACCTTTGTTATTTGGTGCATTAACCATAACAAACCAATTCTCTCCATTTTCTGGCGCATCAGTTTTAATGTGATGTGAGGTAATGTGAACGTATATCGTTAGATCTTGCGCTAAACGTCTATAGTCGAAGAGGTCGCGAAATTCGTTAAAGTAATCGCTCGAAAAAAAGATATTGTGAATACTTAACGATTTGTTCACGTAGTCTTTCATTCCCCAATAAAAGATAAGGGCCGACGAAGATTTCTCTTGGTTCAAGATTACTCTCGGTTCTCTTTCTTTCGGCAAGAGCTTCTTGTACGTCGGATAAACATCCATATTACTTATGATAACATTTGCCAATTCAATTTGATCGGTATTGAAGCGAATGCCAGCAGCTCTTTTTTGTTCAATAATAATTTCTTCAACCTTTGAATTGAAAACGAATTCAACATTTTGGCGTTTCGCTAATTCATAGAGTTGAAAAGTAATGTCATACATTCCTTTATTTGGAATGAAGGCGCCTATCCCCTGCTCTACGTGAGGAAGCAATTGCATTAGTGCCGGAGTCTTGTATGGGCTACTTCCATTATAAGTCGCGTAACGTTGGAAGTATTGAATGGTTTTTGGGTTCTTGAAATATTTTTTAAGTTGAATGGTATAGCTACCCATTAACGGCAGACGAGGAATCCGAAGTATACCATTCCAAAACGCTTTTGTTTTATAAAGTTTCGAAAGTTTAAGCGGACGCTCTAAAAACAATGGCGCAGTTGTGTTGTATATGAACTCTGATTTGGAAAAGAACGCTCTGACTTTTTCTTCGTCTTCATCAAAAGCTTGAACAATAGCTTTTATGTTTTCCTCTTTATTTCCTTTCGCCTCGAAAACAAATCCATCTGAATAAAAATATTTACAAAGAATTGGAAGTTCCGAATATGAAAAATGTTCAGACATTCTTTCTCCACAAAGTTCAAAAAGTTCTTCAACGTATTGAGGCAAAGTAAATAAACTAGGACCTCGATCGAAACGGTACTCCCCCATTTTAAATTCAGAAAGTTTTCCTCCAGGAAAACTTGAAGCTTCGAAAACCTTCACGGCGTAGCCTTTTCGGGCCAAGCGAATAGACGCAGCAATGCCGCCAATCCCTGCTCCTATTACAATTGCATTTTTCATTCCGTATTAACAAAGAAAAAAGAAAAGAACCGAAATGTTCAAATCAATTTTCATTTTTAAAATAGATGCGTATATTTGCACCCCATTTATGGCGAGGTAGCTCAGCTGGTTAGAGCGTGCGATTCATAATCGCAAGGTCTTGGGTTCAAGCCCCAATCTCGCTACTTTTTAAACCCCTTGATATTTCAGGGGGTTTTTCGTTTTTATTGTTGTAGTTTTGCGCCCAAATTAAGAATCGCGCAATGCAAAAAATTAGAAACATCGCTATTATCGCCCACGTTGACCACGGTAAAACTACTCTGGTAGATAAAATGCTTCATGCTGCCAAATTGTTCAGAGATAATGAAGTGCATAATGACTTAATTCTTGATAACAACGACCTAGAGCGTGAGCGTGGTATCACAATTCTAGCGAAGAACGTTTCTATTCAGTATAAAGATTATAAGATTAATATTATTGACACTCCCGGTCACAGTGACTTCGGTGGAGAGGTTGAGCGTGTTCTGAATATGGCTGAAGGTGTTTTACTATTAGTAGATGCCTTTGAAGGAGCCATGCCTCAGACGCGTTTCGTATTGCAGAAGGCAATTCAAATGGGTTTAAAGCCAATTGTTGTCATTAATAAAGTAGATAAAGAGAACTGTCGTCCAGACGAAGTTCACGAGCAAGTCTTCGATTTAATGTACAGCTTGGGTGCGACAGAAGATCAATTGGATTTCGCAACGGCATATGGTGCTGCGAAGAACGGTTGGATGAGTTTGGATTGGAAAGTTCAGACAGATTCGATTGAGCCTCTATTGGATTTGGTAATTGAGCACATTCCTGCTCCTCTTAAAAGAGAAGGAACACCACAAATGTTGGTTACGTCATTAGATTATTCAACATACACTGGACGTATGGCAATCGGAAAACTTCATCGCGGCGAGTTAAAAGCTGGAATGAATGTTACCCTTGCAAAGCGTGACGGTGTTATGGTTAAAGGTAAAATCAAGGAATTATACATCTTTGAAGGATTAGGCAAACGTAAAGTTGAGTCTGTTGTATCTGGAGACATCTGTGCCATTAACGGTATGGAGAATTTCGAAATTGGAGATACATTCACCGATTATGAAAATCCAGAGGCATTGCCTACTATTTCAGTAGATGAACCAACGATGAGTATGTTGTTTACAATCAATGACTCTCCGTTCTTCGGTAAAGAGGGTAAATTCGTTACTAGCCGACACATTAAGGAGCGTTTAGAAAAAGAATTAGAAAAGAACTTAGCGCTTCGCGTTCAAGAAACAGATAAGGCAGACCGTTTCAATGTATTTGGAAGAGGTGTACTTCACTTGTCTGTATTGATTGAAACCATGCGTCGCGAAGGATATGAATTACAAATAGGTCAACCTCGTGTAATTCTTAAGACCATTGACGGGGTTAAGAGCGAGCCAATTGAAGAGTTGACCATAGATCTTCCAACAGAGATGGCGGGTACCGCTATTGAATCTGTATCCAAGCGCAGGGGTGAAATGAAAAACATGGAACCTAAATCGGATCGCACGGTGATTGAATTTGAAATTCCATCAAGGGGTATTATTGGTCTAAGAAGTTATTTGTTAACTGCTACTCAAGGTGAGGCGATCATGACTCACCGCTTTAAAGAGTATCAGCCAATGAAGGATGAAATTCCTGGTCGTTTGAATGGTTCTTTGATTTGTATGGAAACAGGTAACGCCATTGCATACAGTATCAGTAACCTTCAAGACAGAGGAAAATTCTTCGTTGAAGCCATGCAAGAAGTTTACGAAGGTCAGGTTATTGGTGAACACTCACGTGATAACGACTTGGTTATAAACGTTACAAAGACGAAACAATTAACGAACATGCGTGCTTCCGGTACAGATGCAAAAACCGTTATGGCTCCACCAATTCAATTCACATTGGAAGAAGCTCTTGAATACATTGGTCCAGATGAATACGTTGAGGTTACTCCTAAGTCTATTCGTATCCGTAAGGTTTATTTGAATGAGGGCGACCGCAAGCGTTTTGCGAGGCAGTTTATTCAACAATAAATTTCTTGGGGTTATTAACAATCTGATTGTTTATTAACTATCTTTGCTGCTATGGTAGTTGCTGTAACAGAAGGCGTAAAAATTTCAGTTTTTTCTTTGTTTGAAGAAAGAATGTCCGCTGCCCCTCAAGGCAGTTTCGTCTTTTCCTACCGTATCTCAATTGAGAATCAAAACGATTACCCCATTCAACTTTTACGCAGACATTGGTTCATCACTGATTCCAATGGATTGAAGCGCGAAATTGAGGGTCCAGGTGTTATCGGAGAGCAGCCTGTTATTGCTCCCGGGGAGAACTTCTCTTACACTTCAGCGTGTGATTTACAATCGCCATTCGGAATAATGAAAGGTTTCTATTCGATGCAAATGAAAGGAGCCTCTTCCCTATTCAAAGTTCAGGTTCCGGAGTTTTCTTTGGAAGCTGATTTCATGAAGAATTAAAATTCACATTGATTTCCTAGAAAAAAAAAGCGGCCTCAGCCGCCTTTTTTGTTCTAGAACTAATTCGTTCAGTTTACTTACCTGAAGTATGAACTATTTCGACATCTACTCTTCTGTTCTTTTTGCGACCTTCAATGGTTTCATGAGAACCGATTGGCTTAGAGCTTCCGTAATACTCAATCTTAATTCTATCGGCTTGTATACCTTGTGAAATTAAATAAGCCTTAACGTTTGCTGCACGCTTTCGTGATAGAGACAAATTATAACCTTCTGAGCCTGTTTTGTCCGCGTGTCCAGAGAGAACCAATGATAATTG
>CAMCUG010000052.1 GCA_945878835.1 Chryseobacterium gleum
CCCAACTTCAGCCAAAATCGGATTAGAGATTGGCGACGAAGCTCCGAACATCATTATGAAGGGAGTGGACGGAAAAGACTTAAAGCTTTCTTCTCTAAGAGGAAAATTGGTCTTAATCGATTTCTGGGCTTCATGGTGCGGACCTTGCCGTAGAGAAAACCCGAATGTTGTTGCGGCTTACAACAAATACAGTAAAGCTAAATTCAAAACAGCAAAAGGATTTGAAATTTTTTCTGTGAGTTTCGATCAGAACGAAACCGCTTGGAAAGAGGCCATTGCGAAAGACGGATTGTTGTGGAAAAACCACGTGTGTGATATGAAAGGTTGGGCGAATGCTGCTGGACAGCTTTACGGAATCTCAAGCATTCCATCAAGTGTGTTAATAGATGAGAACGGAATTATTGTAGCGAAGAACCTTCGTGGACCTTCTTTAGATATGGAATTGGACAAGTACGTTTCTTCGTTCAATTGATCTAACGATATAAGTTATCTTTGCGGGCCGAATGACATTCGGCCCGTTTTGTTTTCTGACAGCCTGTCGCTCTTTTTGGCTTGGCTCAACGATTGTCAAATGGGAATTACATAAAATTTTAGGCTATGACAGAAGAATTGAATGACAATCAGTCACAAGAATTGGAAAATAACGAAGTGAACGAGACTCCTGTTGAGGCTCCTATTGAGGAGACAACCACAGAGAATTCAGCAGAACCGACAGCAGAACAAGTTACTGCAGAGTGGAAGGACAAGTATATGCGCTTAACCGCCGATTTCGATAATTTCAGAAAACAAAAGAATCGGGAAAGAATTGAATTGCTAAGCAATGCTTCACGCGATGTAATAAGTGGTTTACTTCCTGTATTAGATGTGTTCGAATTGGCCATGAAGTCAAATGAGAACATTGAAGACATTAATGCGATTAAAGAAGGATTCGCTATAATCTATGGAAAGTTTTTAAGCGAATTGGAAAAGAAGGGGTTGAAGCCGATGGAAAGCAATGGGCTGCCCTTCAATGTAGATTTTCATGAGGCAATTACTGAGTTTCCAGCCCCAACGGAAGAGCAAAAGAACACCGTAATAGACACCATGGAGAAGGGCTATTTGTTAAACGATAATGTAATACGCTACGCCAAAGTAGTGGTAGGAAAATAATTATGGCTAAGAAAGATTTCTACGACGTATTGGGTATTGCACGAAGTGCGAACGAGGCTGATATAAAAAAGGCCTATCGCAAATTGGCTATTCAATTCCACCCCGATAAAAATCCTGACGACGGTTCGGCTGAAGAGAAATTCAAAGAAGCCGCGGAGGCTTACGAGGTGTTAAGTGATAATCAAAAACGTCAGCGTTACGATCAGTTCGGTCATGCCGGAATGGGCGGAGGTGGGGGCGGACAAGGCTATGGTGGTGGAATGAATATGGACGATATCTTCTCTCAATTCGGAGATATATTCGGAGGTTTTGGCGGTGGGGGAAGTAGATCAAGTTCAAGACGAGTGAAAGGAAGCAATCTTCGCATTCGTGTTAAATTGAATTTGGAAGAAATAGCATATGGAACAACCAAGAAGATTAAGGTTTTCAAAATGGCGAACGCCGATGGCGTCACCTACGATACGTGTTCAACATGTGGAGGTACTGGACAAATACGTCGCGTGCAACAAACAATTTTAGGTGCCATGCAAACAGCAGCCACTTGTCATGTTTGCAGCGGTGCAGGAAAATCAATTAAGGATCGTCCGAAAGATGCCGATGCATACGGACAGGTTCGCAAGGAAGAAACGGTGGAAATTAAAATTCCAGCGGGTGTGGGTGAAGGAATGACGTTGAATGTTTCAGGAAAGGGAAATTCCGGTCCGTTTGGCGGAGTGCCCGGGGATTTACTTGTTCAGATTGAAGAAGAAGAGCACGCTGAGTTGAAGCGTGATGGAATTCACTTGTATTACGATTTGTATTTGAATTTTGTAGATGCTGCTATGGGAGCGAGCATTGAAATTCCTTTGGTGAAGGGCAAGGCTCAAATAAAAATAGAGCCCGGAACTCAAGCTGGAAAAATTCTTCGTTTGAAAGGGAAAGGAATACCAGATGTAAACGGATACGGCTCTGGAGATTTAATGGTGAACATCAATGTTTGGACACCACAGAAACTTTCATCAGAAGAAAAAGAAATCTTAACGAAGCTTCGCGAGTCTGAAAATTTCAAACCGAATCCTTCTGCCAAAGACAAAAGTTTTTTCCAACGTGTAAAAGAAATGTTTCAGTAATTAAGCAATGGAGCAGGAAGAAGAAAAGACGGAATTTGCGCGCTACTTCCTGCAAATAGCCTACGACGGAACCAACTATCACGGCTGGCAAAGACAACTGAATGCTCATTCGGTTCAAGAAGAAATAGAAAAAGCTTTGTGCAAAATATTGCGCTTGCCGAAAGTGGTTACACTCGGCTGCGGTCGCACTGACACGGGGGTTCACGCGAGCGATTTTTATCTTCATTTCGTTCCAGAAATTCATGAATTGAATGAAGAAGAAACGCTGTTTCGATTGCAACAAGTTTTGCCGAAGGACATTGCGGCTTTCAAACTTTTCAAAGTAAACAATCGGGCACATGCGCGATTCGATGCGAATGAGCGCTCTTATGAATATCGCATTGCGAAAAAGAAAGATCCGTTTCAACGCAATTATACATACTTCTATGGAAAAGAATTAAACGTAGAGGCCATGAACAACGCAGCCCAATTAATGTTAGGATCTCGTGATTTTGCTTGCTTCTGCAAATCGGGCGGAGGTCAAATGACAACGATTTGCGATGTGCGTGAAGCGAGATGGGAGGAGAAGGAAGGTCTTTTGATTTTTCACATAACTGCCGATCGCTTTCTTCGAAACATGGTGCGCGCTGTGGTGGGAACCCTGTTGCAAGTGGGAAGAGGTGAAATGAATTTGGAAGAATTTCAAGAAGTGCTGAATAGCAAATCAAGAAACGAGGCAGGAGAAAGTGTTCGTCCGAATGGACTGTTTTTAACTCGAGTTATTTATCCGGAATCTACCTTCCGAACAAACTAGAATATGGCATCAGGGAAGGCGTTTGATTGGAAAATATTTGCTCGACTGTATCAATACAGCAAGCCCTATCGCGGCGGTTTCGCGGTTACTCTGATTTTAGTGCTTGTGCTTTCAGGTCTTACAGTCGTGCGGCCTGAACAAATGCGGAACATGCTAGATGTCGCAGTTCCCGGAGGTGACAGTAGGCAAATCTTGAATGTCGCCATATGGTTTTTTGTTGTTCTTGCTATTGAAATTTCACTTCAGTACATTCAAACACTTGCAGCGAATAGTGTGGCGCAAAGTATTACGCTTGACATGCGTGAACGAGTTTATGCGCAGGTGATTCGATATAAATTGAATTACTTCGATAAGACTCCTGTTGGACAATTAGTAACGCGACACATTGGAGACATCGACGGTATTGCGGAGGTCTTCAGTGTTGGGCTTTTAGATATTATTCGCGACATACTTAAGTTGTTGGTGATTGTAGGATTCATGTTTTTTCTCGATTGGAAGTTGACGTTGATCGTCATGCTGCCAATACCTATTTTACTGTGGGCAACGCGCGTGTTTCAGCAAGCGGTGAAGAAATCTTTTCAAGATGTTCGAAACGAAGTTGCGCGCATGAATGTGTTCGTGCAAGAGCATGTAACGGGAATGAACATTGTTCAGTTTTTCAATCGTCAGAAAATTGAAAACGAAAAATTTGTAGAGATCAATGCGCAGCAACGCGATGCTCATATTCGCGGCGTTTGGGCGTATTCAGTTTTCTTTCCTGTTGTTGAAATTCTTTCAGCACTCTCTGTTTCCTTGCTGCTTTGGTGGGGTGTAAAGTCGAGTTTGAATTTGGAAATGTCTCCAGGATTAATTCTTGAATTCAGCACGTTCATAGCCATGATGTACAGACCCATTCGACAGATGGCAGACAACTTCAACGTACTTCAAATGGGAGTGGTGAATGCCGAACGTGTATTCAAATTAATGGACGAAGATCATTCCGAAGAAGATGCCCTGCATGAAGAAATGAAAGATGTCAATGGAAGAATTGAATTCCGCGATGTGAGTTTTCAGTATGTGGAAAATCAGCCGGTATTGACCAACTTCAACATGATTATTGAAGCTGGTAAAAGCGCGGCTATCGTCGGTTCTACGGGGTCTGGAAAATCGACACTTATTTCTTTGTTGAATCGATTCTATGAAATAAACAGCGGTGAGATTTATATCGATGATGTTGCACTTTCGAAATTGCCTTTGGTTTCCCTTCGAAAAACAATTGGCGTTGTTCTTCAAGATGTTTTTCTTTTCAGTGATTCCATTCGAAACAATTTAACCTTGTACAACAAGGAGATTTCCGATGAACGAATGATTGACGCAGCGAAGTTGGTGGGCGCTCATGAATTCATTATGGCGCTTCCGGGCGGATATGATTTCGATGTGAAGGAAAGAGGAACGTTGCTCAGTACGGGACAGCGTCAGCTTTTAGCTTTCGTTCGCGTCTTCCTTCAAGATCCGAAAATTGTTATTCTTGACGAAGCGACTTCAAGTATCGATACCGAATCTGAATTACTGATTCAGCGCGCGACAGAGTTGCTAACGAAGGATAGAACATCAATCGTAATTGCGCACAGACTTTCAACCATTCAGCAAGCTGACGTAATTTTTGTTTTGGAAAAAGGAGAAATTATTGAGCAAGGAAGTCATTCAGAGTTGATGACATTGAGCGGTCATTACCGTAACTTAGTGGAACTTCAATACAAGAAATAATGACCAACGCCGAGAAGATTGTAAACTTCATGTTCACCAACGATGCGTATAGCCAATGGTTGGGCATTGAACGATTGAACGTTGCGCCCGGTGTTTGCGATTTGCGAATGACAGTAAGAAGTGAAATGTTAAACGGATTTGCTATTGCACATGGTGGAATTTCTTATTCACTGGCCGACACTGCTTTGGCATTCGCGAGCAATGCCCATGGATTGAAATGTTATTCGGTGGAGACTTCTATTTCTCATGTGAAGATGGTTGCGGAAGAAGATGTTCTTACAACGTTGGTAGAAGAGAAGAGTTTGTCTAAGCGCATCGGCGTTTATCACATTACGGTCTTCAATCAAAACAACGAAGCTGTGGCCTTTTTCAAGGGGACGGTTCACAGGTCTGAAAAATCTTGGGAAATCGCATAATTTTCAAGGACTTTCTTTCTTAAATCGTAAATTTGCCCCATGCAAGAAAATACGCGCGTGGGCAAGATTTCCCACCTGTTAGAAAAACTGACTGAATCTGCAACGTTGGCCATGTCTCGTATGAGTCGTGAATTGGCTGCAGAAGGAAAGCCCGTAGTGAACCTTTCTATTGGTGAACCCGACTTCAATACACCTGATTTTATTAAAGATGCAGCTATAGCCGCCATCCACGCAAACGTAACGCATTACCCTCCAGTAAACGGCTTCCTAGAATTGCGTCAAGCTATTTCAAACAAGTTCAATCGCGATAACGGACTTACCTATTCTCCCGAACAAGTTGTTGTAAGCACAGGTGCGAAACAGAGTTTAGCGAATGTCATTTTGGCACTGGTGAATCTAGGCGACGAGGTAATTATGCCAAGTCCATATTGGGTAAGCTACTCTGAAATGGTAAAGATGGCGGGAGGAACCGTTGTTGAACTTCACGCCGGTATTGAAAGCAATTTCAAGATTACTCCAGAAGAATTAAGCAACGCCATTAACGATAAAACGAAGTTGATTATCTACAGTTCTCCGTGCAACCCAACGGGTTCAGTTTATAGCAAGGAAGAGCTTGAAGCATTGAGTAAAGTTATTCTTCAGCACGAAGGTGTTTATGTGATTAGCGATGAGATTTACGAGCTGATTAATTTTGTTGGAAAGACTTATTCCATAGGGGCTTGCGAAGGCATGTTAGATCGAACTATTACAGTGAACGGTGTATCGAAAGCATTCGCAATGACGGGATGGAGATTGGGATACATTGGCGCTCCGAAATGGATTGCTCAAGCGTGTAACAAGATGCAAGGACAAATTACCAGCGGTGCGAACACCATTGCGCAAATGGCTGCGAAAGCGGCGTTGGAAGCAGACCCTTCTGTGGTTAGCGAAATGATTGAAGTGTTCAAGACGCGCAGAGATCGCGTGTATGAAGGACTTTCGAAAATACCTGGATTAAAGATTAATCTTCCTGAAGCGGCATTCTATTTTTACATAGACGTTACAGCTTTCTTCAACACGACAGACGGTGAAACCGTTGTGAAGAATTCAGAAGACATGGCCATGTACTTGTTGCGCAAGGTGTATGTTGCAACTGTAGCCGGAGATGCTTTTGGTGATTCGAATTGCATTCGAATTTCATACGCGACTTCCGAAGAAAATTTAGATCAAGCCGTTTCAAGAATGGCTCAAGCTTTATCAGAATTAAAACCGTTATAAATTGAATAAAGAATCCGTACAGTCGTTCTTCAGCTCATTGTCTGAAAAAACTATTTTGGTGGTTGGTGATGTTATGATAGACGCTTATTTGTGGGGGAAAGTTGAACGCATTTCTCCAGAAGCTCCCGTTCCCATTGTTCACATTCAGAAGAAAGAAAATCGTTTAGGAGGCGCCGCCAACGTGGCTTTGAATGTAAATAGTCTGGGTGCGAAAGCAATTATGTGTTCTGTGGTTGGTGACGGATCGAAGGGAGATATTTTCCGAAAGACAGCAAAGGATTTAGGTTTTAGTACTGAAGGAATTATTGATTCAACGGAGCGAATGACAACCGTTAAGACGCGAGTTATTTCGGGCGGACATCATATTGTTCGAATTGACGATGAGATTACTTGGCCGCTATCGGCAACAGACGAGCGAAATTTACTCGATTGCATAGATCAGATTTTAAGCAAACAAAAAGTAGATGCAATAGTATTTGAAGACTACGACAAAGGAGTTTTGACTGAAAAAGTAATTACACAGGTCATAGCGAAAGCGAAGGCTTTGAATATTCCAGTAAGCGTAGATCCTAAATTGAAAAATTTCAAGAATTACATAGGCTGTTCACTTTTCAAACCGAATTTTAAAGAACTGAAGGAAGGTATGAAGGTTGAATTCTCAGCTGACAATACAACTGCCATTGAACAATCTTTGGTGAATTTGCGAAATGAATTGAAAGTCGAAGGCGTTATTCTTACCCGTTCGGAGCACGGCGTAACCTCATTCGATGGTGAGAATTTTTCTACTCATTCGGCGCACAAACGTGAAATAGTAGACGTTTCAGGAGCAGGTGATACTGTAATTGCAGTGGCTACTTTGGCGTTGGCTTCCAATTGGAACTTGTCTGACATTGCAGAGATTGCGAATCTAGCAGGAGGATTGGTGTGTGAGAAAGTGGGTGTGGTGCCAATCGATAAAGAATTATTAAAGTTGGAAGCAGAACGAATTGCTGTTTCAGTTTGAACAAAATCGATGTAAGTCGAATTGATGTAAGTATGGAAACAGTCAAGCCCTACAATCAAGGTGGAAAGAAGGAAGAGGTTGAGCAAATGTTCGATCAAATTGCACACAGCTATGATTTTTTAAATCACTTCTTTTCGCTGGGAATCGATATCATCTGGCGCAAACGTGCCATTCGTATTTTGAAGAAATATGAGCCGAAGAAAGTACTGGATGTGGCTACAGGAACAGCTGATTTCGCGCTTCAAGCGGTGAAGTCGAAGTTGAACGCTTCTTCAATCGTTGGTGTAGATATTTCAGAAGGTATGTTGGAAGTGGGAAGGAAGAAAGTGAAGGAGAGAGGCTTCGAACAAATTATTGAATTGCGAAGAGGAGATTCGGAAAATCTTCCTTTTGAAGATCATGCGTTCGACGCTTATACAGTTGCTTTCGGTGTGCGGAATTTCGAAAATCTTGAACAAGGCATGCGTGAAATGTTGCGCGTACTTCGTCCGAATGGAGTAGGGGTAGTTTTAGAATTTTCCCGTCCGAAACATTTTCCCATTAAACAATTATTCGGATTTTATTTCAAGTTCATTATGCCAACTTTAGGCAAGTGGGTATCGAAAGACAGTCGCGCGTATGCTTATCTTCCAGAATCAGTCGCTCAGTTTCCTTCTGGAAAAGATTTTTTAACTGTGATGGAAAAGGTTGGATACAAGAGTGTGCGCTGCATTCCATTAAGCGGCGGTATTGCGAGTATTTACATTGGTGAAAAGTGAAAATAGAAATTCTTCCTTCGGAAATTAGTGGAGTCGTTTCGGCTCCTGCATCGAAGAGCATTGCACAACGATACGTGGCCGCCGCTTTGCTTGCCGCCGGAGAAACAACCATTCGTCATTATCCGAATTCAGAAGATCCTTTTCATGCGCGGAAGTTGGCCGAGTCGCTGGGTGCAATTGTTCAACTTTCAAAAAGCACATT
>CAMCUG010000053.1 GCA_945878835.1 Chryseobacterium gleum
AACGCAAGTAAATAATCTGAATGTGCAGGTTTACAGCGTTGATGGTAAATTAACCTTCAGTCATTCAGGATCAAACGAATTCCAAGTGAATGCTTCACCAGGAATTTATTTCCTCGTTTTTCAATCTGAGAAACAATCGGGCGTTCAGAAAATTAGTATTCGTTAACGCGAAGAAAGGGAAATGGAGTAAACCCCGGGTATAGCCTCCAATTCATTTTGAATTTCTTTCGTCACCAAAATTTTATTTCTCTCCGAAGAAGGAAGCACCACGCGGTCTTCTCCGTTTTTTAGTTCAATGCGAAGCTGGGCGTGTCCGGTATTTTTCACCAGCAGATCATCTAGTTTTTGAATGATTTTTTCGGTGAGAAATTCCGAGTCAATGCCAATGGTTAAATAACGCCCAAGCTTTTCTTTTACTTCAGCTAAGAGAGATATTTCTGTAATTTGAAATTCAGTTTTTTCTTCCGTGTTTTGTCCATAGCGACGTTTTTGAAAACGTCCGCGAACGTACAAGAAGAAGTTATCTTGCATATACGCTTTGAAGCTCATGTAGTCTTTTCGGAACAAACGGAAGTCGTGCGAACCTTCTCTGTTTTCCAGTGTGAAACTTCCATATGGATTGCCTTGTTGCGACATGCGGTGCTGCACGTTTTTTACAATACCGGCAAAGGAAATTTCGCGTCCGTTGTTGGGTTCAGGATTTTCTAAAGCTTCCATTGAATGTGGATAACAGAAGGCTTCAATTTCAAGAGCGAAATCGTCGAGTGGATGTCCTGAGATGAACATTCCAACCAAATCTTTTTCTTTTGAAAGTTCGGTGAGAGCATCCCACGGTTCAACTCTCGGAATTGAAGGCGGTTGAATTTGCACGCCGGAATCTTCTCCGAATAAAGAACCTTGGTTAGAGTTCTTTCCATCGCGCGCCGCACGCGCATATTTCACTAAGGTGTCTATGAATCCTTCGCCTTTATTGTCGGTTCCGAAATACGCAGAGCGAGTAATTCCGAATCGGTCGAAAGCTCCGCACATGGCCAGACTTTCCAAAACACGCTTGTTAGTGGCTTTATCGTCAACACGTTCTAAAAAATCAAATACTGTTTCGAAGGGTTTGCTTTCGCGCTCGCGAATCATACTTTCTACAGCATTCTCTCCAACCGCTTTAACGGCAGCTAATCCAAAGCGAATGGCTCCAGCTTTGTTTACTGAAAAAAGAGAAAGTGATTCGTTCACATCTGGAGAAAGAACGGGAATGCGCATGCGCTTGCATTCTTCCATAAAGAAAGTAACCCCCTTAATGTCGCTCAAGGAATTGCTTAAGGTAGCAGCCATGAACTCCGCTGGATAGTGTGCTTTCAAATACGCCGTTTGATATGCGATCCAAGCATAACATGTCGAGTGAGATTTGTTGAAGGCATAACTCGCAAACTTCTCCCAGTCGGTCCATATTTTTTCAAGTTTATCTGCAGGGTGGCCATTTGCAATGGCTCCTTCCATGAACAAACTTTTCATCTTATTCAGTTCTTCAATGAGTTTTTTACCCATTGCTTTTCGAAGTACATCGGCCTGACCTTTTGTGAAGTTAGCCAGTCGCTGAGAGAGCAGCATCACTTGCTCTTGGTAAACCGTAACCCCGTATGTTTCTTTTAAGTTGTCTTCCATTTCAGGAAGATCGTATTCGATTTTTTCGAGTCCGTGTTTACGACGAATGAATTGCGGGATGTACTCCATAGGACCTGGACGATACAAGGCGTTCATGGCAATTAAATCTGCGAATACGGTGGGTTTTAGGTCGCGCATGTGTTTCCGCATACCTTCACTTTCATATTGGAAAATGGCAACTGTTTCACCGCGCTGGAAAAGCTCGTAGGTCTTTTCATCGTCGATGGGAATGTTGTCAATGTCAATGTCAATGTTGTGGGAAAGCTTAATGAGTTTGATCGCGTTTTTAATAATGCTCAGGGTCTTCAAGCCCAAGAAGTCCATTTTCAAAAGCCCTGCTTTTTCTACAACGGAGTTATCGAACTGCGTACACCACATGTCGCTGTCTTTCACGGTTGCAACCGGAACGAAGTTCGTGATGTCCGTAGGGGTGATAATCACGCCGCAGGCGTGAGTGCCCGTGTTGCGAATGGACCCTTCTAATATTTTCGCCATTCGCAACACTTTACCTTCCGGCGTCGTGCTTGCAGCAATAAATCGCATGCGCTGCATGCGCGCGAATTCTTCACTAGAGAAGTCGTCTTTCAACTGCTTCTCTTCTTTGTTGAAGATGTCAGAAAGCGATGCGCGATCGGGAATTAATTTCGTCAATTGCTCCGACTCGCTAATGGATAAGTCGAACACACGCGCAGCGTCTTTCACGGCCGACTTCGCGGCCATAGTGCCGTAGGTAATGATTTGCGCAACTGCGTTGCGGGAATATTTATTTCGTACGTACTCAATAACTTTTTCTCGTCCTTCGTCCTCGAAGTCGATATCCATATCGGGCATCGACACACGATCTGGATTCAAGAAACGCTCAAAGAGGAGATCGTATTTAATCGGATCAACATCTGTAATGCGAAGGCAATAAGCCACTGCAGATCCTGCGGCAGATCCACGTCCAGGACCCACTGAAACATCCATCTTTCGCGCTTCGTTGCAGAAGTCTTCAACAATAAGCAAGTATCCCGGATAACCCGCTTTCTCAATAACAGAAAGTTCGAATTGCAATCGCTCGCGAATAGATTCATCGAAATCGCCGTAGCGGTATGTCGCACCTTTGAAGGCCAAGTGCTCAAGATAGGCCGACTGTTCCGCAATGGTTTTCAGTTTTTCTTTTTCTTGTGCAATGCGCTCTTCCTCGTACCCGTCGGTCTTCCATTTTTCTATTCGCTGTGAAATCAATCGTTCGTGAGAGGCAATGATTTCAGTTTGAAAATTTGAAATGAAAGTTTCTTCAATGTCGAATTTCGGAAGTAAAATTTCTCTATCCAGTTTATATCCTTCACACTTCTCAGCAATCTCAAGTGTGTTCTCCAATGCGCCCGGATAAGCTGAAAAGGCTTGTGCCATTTCTTGAGCATCTTTCAAATAAAACTCGTTGTTCGGAAATCCAAAGCGGAACTCTCTTCCTTTCTTTCCAATATATTTAGAAGGGGTGCTTACTTTTTCTCCTTCTTTAACACAGATCAGAGCGTCTTGCGCTTCAGCATCACTTTTCTCCGTGTAATAACTGTTGTTTGCTGCGAAATATTTAACGTTGTGCTTCTCACAAAACCGAACAAGCGTTCGGTTAAAGACTTGCTCTTCTTCCAACCCGTGATTATTCAATTCAGCATAGAAATCTTCACCAAATTGTTCCTTCCAAAAAACAAAAATTTCTTCTGCTTTTTCTTCACCAATATTTAAAATTGTTGAAGGAATTTCTCCCCAAATAGATCCTGTACAAAGAATAATTCCCTCTTTATATTCCATTAACAATTCGCGACTGATGCGGGGAACGTAATAGAAACCTTCGGTGTAGGCGATGGAAGATAGCTTCGATAAATTTTGATATCCCTTGAAATTTTTCGCGAGCAACACTATCGGATACCCGTCGTCTTTCACTGAGCGGTCGGTGTGATTTCGACACAAATTCAATTCAGTACCTACGATGGGTTTAATTCCTTTTTTGTGGGCGGCACTCACAAAGTGAAACGCTCCCATCATATTTCCAGCATCTGTTACAGCAACAGCAGGTGAGCCCATGGCGAGTGATTTTTTAATCAACGCGTCAATGGTCGTGGTGCTTTGAAGAATGCTGTATTGCGAGTGCACATGAAGATGAACGAATTTTTGATTTTCATTAATATCAACTTTCGAAAGCGTTTCATCAGGGGCCTGATTGTCAGTTTTATCTGATTTGAAATTGCTGTCTTTTAAAATTGGCGCTTCGTAAACGACATCATCTTTCGCTACGCCGTTAGCACTTGGGATAACTCCAATTCGAATTAATTCGAAGAAACATTTCCCTGTTGCATCTACGTCGTATGCGGCGTCGTGCGCCTCTTCAAACTTAACGTGAAATAATTTTTCATGAAGTTCAGTGAGTGTTGGCCATTTGAATTTACCGCCTTTTCCTCCAGGAATTGCACAAAATTCGGTTCCAAATTCTTTGGTGTCTATGCTCGACATTTGCTCGAGCACGTTGGTTCTTCCTTCACGTAGGAATTCACATCCAAGAATGTTTATATCGAATTCAATGTTATGTCCCGCAACAAATTGTGTTTGAGCAAGAGCCTCTTCGAATTGGTCCAAGCATTCACTCAGTGGAACCCCATCTTTCGTAGCGCGCTCCGTTGAAATTCCGTGAATCTTTTCTGAAGTATAGGGAATCGAAAATCCGTTCGGCTGAACAATTATACTTCCTTGCGAAATTAAATTTCCACGTTCTCCATGCAGCTGCCAAGCCAATTGAACAAGCCTTGGCCAATTATTAAAATCGGTTAAAGGGGCTTTGTAGCTTTGCGGAAGGCCGGTGGTTTCTGTGTCGAAAATTAAATACATGGAAATTATTCAGATAGGAGTATAAAATTACAGCGTCCCATTCGAATAATTAGCCATTGTGGAAATCTTTCCGGTGTCTTTTTTTGAACCATGATGTATTTCGAAAGACTAGCAGAGAAAAAAGGCCAAGTCCTAAGAAATACACGTAGTCTGAAGTCCAGATAATGGCAACATCGGCGTCGGTATAAAAGGAAATGTAGTAGGCGTAGGTGAGATAAAGAGCGGTTGTGGCCAGTTCAATGAAAAAACCTTGAATAGTTTTGCCCGCGCCTTCAACTGCGGCCAATAAAATGCTCGTGAAGGCGAAGATGGAAATGGCGGGCAGGACCACGTGCATGCTCTTTACGGTGAGTCGGGTGGTTTCTTCATTGGCATTGAAAAGGTGTGCAATGCTTTCCGGATATAGCCAGAGGCCGTGCGTTAGAATGAGTATGAAAGAGAAGTTCAATAGGGCCAATCTTTTAATGACATGAAAAATTTCCGAGGTTCTTTTTTCAGCAAGTAATCCGGATACATATGTTTTGGTTGTGCTTGAAAATCCCATGACGCTGACCCAGGCTAGCATATACATGTTCCGAACAATGAACGCGCTTTGAAATGAGTCGTCGCCCTTCTTTTCAATAAACGCGAAGAAGATGATCCAGATGCTCAAGGCAACAAGCATTTGAAGCATAATAGGAACTCCCAAGCGAAGGATTTCTTTGGTATAACGAAAAGGAACACGGTAGAGATTGCGAAAGAGTCGCACCTCGGTGTATTTCGAATGAAAGATGGTATAAAAGAACAATACAAGAGCTGCGGCGGCTTCACCAATATTGGTGGCAATGGCGGCTCCATGAACTTCAAGTCGAGGGAAATTGAAATTTCCGAATATGAATAAATAATCGAAGACTATAGTGAAAATTGCGACTGTAATCGTAGAATAGATTATGCTGCGCGTTAGTGCAATTCCAGACCAAAACGACTGTAACACTTGAATGAAGGTGAAGAAAATGAATCCGTATGCGCGAGTTTCAGCAAAGGTTTTCATGTAATTCCGCGTTTCTTCGTCTTCAATACTTCGGTCTAAAAAAGTAGGGATGAAAAAAGCTAAAACTAGAAATTGAATCAAGACAATAAAAACCCCTATGAACAAAGCATTCGCGAACACGGTAGGAATTTCTTCGCTTCGACCTTCTCCTCGTTTTCTTGCAATAAGTATTTGTGAGGCATTCGCTAATCCCGCCGACAGCATGGCAAGAGCAATGTAAATAAGTCCAACGAAACTTACTGCGCTCATGGCTTTTCCATTCAATTGCGCAACGAAATAATTATCAACGAGCACAACAATGAATTGCACAAAAGCTCCCAAACACAAGGGAAGAGCCATTTGCAATAGCGCTCTGTTGGAAGTGTTTAATGCAATTTTTTCAGACATGCTTTTTGTTTTGCCATTCGGCTTCAATGTGCTTCCACCAGTGAATGCTGTGCCGAGCCCATTCAAGTTTTAGCGCTAGTTTTTCTTGCTCACTCAATTGCCAGTTAATAGAACTGCGGCGCAAGTTAGTGGTCAAGTGCTGCAACGCAATGCTAGTTGCAGCTGAGACATTGAGACTTTCAGTAAAGCCTTGCATGGGTATGTGCACGAGGACATCTGCCTGTTCAACCATGTAGTCGCTTGCGCCGGAAAGTTCTGTTCCCATGACCAAGGCTGTTTTTTGAGAAAGGTCTAATTCAGCGAGTGGAATGGAGTTGCCGTGTAGATGTGTTACAGCCAAACGATAGCCTTTGCTTTTTAAATCACGAACACATTCAATGGTGTTGTTTCGTGTTGAATTGTATCGGTGAAGGGAGAGCCATTTGCCAGCGCCTTTTGAAATGCGCTGAAGGTGTTGAAAGGGATTTGTATTTTCAATTAAATACCCATCTTGAATTCCGAACGACTCCATGCTTCGGAGAATTGCACTGGTGTTGTGTGATTGGTATAAGTCTTCTAGAACAACGGTGAGGTATCTCGTGCGTAAGTCAACCACTTCATTGAAGCGTTGTTGCTTGAACGGAGTGAGTGCTTCGCTGAAGAGGTCGTATAATTCTTGACTCATGAGGTGCAAAAATAAAAAGGGCTGCCGAAGCAGCCCTCATATTTTTCGAGACTGAAGACTACTTCACTTTAGAAGATAACTCAGTACCAGCTTTGAACTTAACTACTTTCTTAGCTTTGATCTGGATTTCTTTTCCAGTTTGTGGGTTGCGTCCTTTACGTGCCGCACGCTTTGAAGTAGAGAAAGAACCGAAACCAACTAAGGCAACACGGTCGTCTTTTTTCAACGCTTTAGTAGTCACTTCGATGAATGCATCTAATGCACGCTTCGAATCAGCTTTTGTAAGCTTAGAAGATGCTGCGATAGCATCGATCAATTCTGCTTTGTTCATTTTGTTTTGGTTTTTATAAATTAAACATTTATTTGTTATCCCAAATGTAAAAGAAGCATTTTCTAATTAGCAAGTAAACACTGAGAATAATTGTCATTTTGTTGAAAAAACCCCACGGTTGTTCATAACCACGAGTTTTTTATTCTGAAACGCCTTGATTTACTAGCTTGTAGCGCATGAAAAAGCCCACCGAAGTAGGCTTTTAGTCTCTATTAACCGAATGTTATTTTGATTTTGACTTTCCGTAAACGTAATAAACAACCGCTCCTATAGGAATAACAAGTAAACCGAAATAGGCAGCTGGATTGTCGCTGGCTACATTGTTTATCACAAACCAATGAACGATTTCAATAAAAATTAATGGAAGCAAAGGATAGAGTGGAGTTTTAAAACCGCCGTCATTGTTTCCTGATTTTCTAATTCGAAATACAAAAATCCCAACTGCAGCTAGCATAAGAAAGAACCACTCGGTGATTGTAACATAATTGATAATGTCTTCAAATCCGCCCCATAAAAAGACAAGTACGATAGCCCACATGGATTGAAGTAAAATTGCGCTTAGCGGAACCCCGAATTTGGGATGTGATGTTCCAAAGATTTTAAAGAACAATCCTTCATTCGACATTTGTTTAATAATACGGGGCGTTGCTAACACATAGAGCCCAGCGCAACCAAAGACAGAAAGTGAGATAAGAATGGAAGTCGCAATACCTCCAATACCCGGAAGGATTTTTTCAGCTGCAACAACTGCCAACGTTGGGGGATTTTTCATTTGTTTAATGGCTACGAGTTCTTCAATACTCATAACTTTTAAATATCCGATACTCACAAGAACATAGGATAGCGTTACGACAAGTGTACCAATAATTAAGGCCAGTGGAACATTGCGTTTTGGGTTTTCGGCATCAGATGTTACAAAGCTGGCATAATGCCATCCGGTGTATGACCAAAGCACACCCACAAATGCGCTTGCCCAATGGAAGGTCTTTGCTTTTTCAGAACTTCCTATTTCAGAGATTGGAATACTGCCATCGAAAACGGATCGGTCTCCCAGAAAAACCAATAAAACCAATAGGCCATAGATTCCAATGATTTTGAGTACGGTAGAAATATTTGCAAATTGCTTGGAACTATTCAGACTGAACATATTGAATAAGGTTAGCGCAATAATGCTCAGCGCTGAAAATGCGTTTTTATATGCTGGATCGAACCCAGTCATTTGTTGCACATTTTCCGTGAAAATGACTATTAAAGCCGCTATAGTACCTGAGGATACTACGGCTAAGAGGCACCATCCGTATAAAAATGCAGTCAATGGGCCAAACGCTTCTTTCAAGTATGTGTAAATACCTCCACCACTCGGAAAACGTCCGCCCATTTCAGCGTATATTAATGCACCTATCATTGAAACGAGTCCTCCTGCGATCCACAA
>CAMCUG010000054.1 GCA_945878835.1 Chryseobacterium gleum
GCGTAATCTGTTGCACAGTCTGTTCCGCCAGCAGCGATACAATCGAAATATGCACGATGCTTTTGCGCATCTTGACGCAATGAAACAAAGAAGCGGTCGTATTGCTCACAAGTAGACTCAGTCACAGAGGCCGTTCCGTCATTTGTAAGCGGACCTGGCCAGTAGTCGTTTCCTGATCCACGGAACGTTACCGCCGCTAGTTTCAATTGTTGGTCAGGTGAGATACCTCCCATCCACAATGCTCCTGCATAAATGGAAGAAACTCCGCCACCTTTAGGAACTTCATAGGCTGCGCGACTCAGTGAGCGGTTTTGCCACATAGAACCTCCGGTTTCTATTAACGCCTTAACGTTATTCCAAGCGAGGTCTCTTAAGCCTGTTGCAGGCGCACACAAAGCGGCACGCGAGTCCGTAACGATTTCGTTATTCTGAACCATTCCAGAATTTTCTAGAATAGACTTGTATGCGAAAGCTTGGTTCGCAAATCCAAGTGCCAAAGCAACTAGACTTATGTATATTTTCTTTCTCATGCTTTTTGAATAATTCATTTTCTCAAAAAATTAAAAATCAAATCTTACCCCTAAACGAATCTGACGTGGAGATCCTAAGTTGTAAGGATTGTTCACGAACATACTGTAGTAATTACGGAATGACGTAGGAGAGTTTTGCGTGTTAATCACGTTTTGGTATTGCGCCGCGGCCAAATATCCATCGTCATCAGGTGTGCCAGTGAATCTGTATACACTTGTCACGTTTTGAGTGTTCAACAAGTTGGTCACCCAGAAATAAACGTTTAAGTTAGCAGCCTTCTTTTTATCACCTTCCCCACCAAACGCTAAGCTAAAGTTTTTATCGAAATTCATATCAACCGTAAATTGCCAAGGTAGGCGAGCACTGTTTATACCACCCGCAGTTGTTGGACTTAGTTCACCTGTGATAGGAGTAGGGAATACTTGAGCAGTATATGGCACACCAGAACCTAAGTTAGCAATTAAGTTCGCCCCTGTGTTTGCGAAGATTTGTTTTCCAAACCATACAGGGCCGTTGTATTCTTTTCCTTCTCCGTAACGGTAATCGATTGTTGTTACGATACGGTGACGTTGATCGTAGTTGAACGGAGATACAGTTCGTAAGTTTGGAAGACCTGCGTTAATCAAAGCCAATTGAGTTTGTGTAGTTGATCCTGTACCGTCAGCGAACTGAAGGGTATAAGATGTTTTCATCCAAAGGTTTCCGGTTCTTCTTAGGTCGTATGTAAGTGTTAATCCTTTTACAGTGCCAAAGTCTAAGTTTCCGAATGCACTGTAGGTGCTTGGATATGCACCGTTGAATCTGCGTACTTGAATCATGTCGCGCAACTCACGATAGAAAGCTTCAACTTTGATAGAAGATGTTTTAGAAAGTACTTGTTGGAATCCAAGCGCATAGTCAACTGTTTTTTCAGGACGAAGGTTTGGATTGTTCAACAATACGTTTCTGTTTTCCATAAACAGGTAATCAACCGGATTAAAACGGTTGCTTGATGTTGGACGTTGCGTTAAAATGTCGTAGTGAGCGAAGAACAAAGCCTCTTCAGAGATAGGGAATGAGAATGCAACACGAGGCATGAAATTCACTGCAGGTGTATATTCTTTGAATGCTTTGCTAGTTAAGGCAGCATCAGGATCAACGCTTAAGTATGGGTTGATTTTTCCACCAGCAGCAATGCTCGTGAATGGATCGGTAACAAGCGTACCTTGCGCATTGTACCAATTGTCTCCGTCGCGGTAACCTTGGATAGCAGTTGGATTGCGAATATCATCAACATATACAACGAAGTCATCTCCGATGTTCGCAGGACGAGAAGCTCCAAAGCCTTCGAAATCTACCTCACCAGCAGTGTACGCCTCGCTTATCACGTACGGATCGATCGGTACATATTGGTTCGCATCATAGCGGTCAATACGAAGACCTACGTTGAAAATCAAATCATCGAAGGCAAATTTGTCCATGATGTAACCTGAGATGTATACAGGCTCGAAGGCGCCTATAGCACGGGTGTAATATGACTCATTACCTAGAATGTAACGCTCAGAGAAGAAATCGTCTAGTGAAGGCTTTCTATTTAACATGTTACCTCTATGGTCATAACCATAATAGGTCACAACATTATTTCCAGAGTTTAACAGGTCGCTTGCTCCAAACATGTCCACTGAAAGAAAGTCAGGGCTAAGGCCGTCGGTGTTTATGAAATCAGTTCCGTTTGGATCAAGACCTAAAGAAGTTCTTAAATTATAGTCAAATTCGAATTGACCTGTACCAACAAGGTTGCTGTAATCAATGTAAGTGTATGTTCCGTTGTTGAAATAATTCGGATCGTCCGTATTCAATTCTTGGTTGTGGTAGTTGGCATATTGACGGGCCAAAGTCCAGAGTCCAATTGGAGCAATTGCATATCCAGCATCTTTACGTTGCTCGAATTCGAATCCAACTTCAATGGCGTGGTCCCCAATGTCTGCAGATCCAGAACCTGAAATACGGAATTGATTGTTATTTGAAACGCTGTAGTTATTTGATTTAGCACCAACGTGCGACCACAATCCATAGGTGTCAGCAGGCTGCTGTCCATTCACTAAACCATTTGCACCTTGAATGTTTGTAATAGAAGCATACGGAGAATTTCCGATTTGCTCGGTTTCAGAAGTGAAATCGTTGATGGTAGGATCAAAGAATTGTGAATCTGTAATAATTCCATCTGTTCCGTTCAACACTTCAGTCACAAAAGGATTGGTGTTGAATAAAGTAAAGAATTGATTTGTAATTGACGCCAGGTCAGAATTGTATTCAGAAGGGGTGAAATTTACATTCACGTCCTGCCATCCGTTTTGCTCAAAGAAATTACCAGAACTGTTCAGCGTGTACGAAGGCTTGCGATAGATATCGAACGTTCCAACGTGACCATATCTGAATAAGTTGTCGCCATGAGCCGCGTCTTGAGATCGGTTGAACGAATGCGAGTAATCGGCTTGAATTCTATAGAATACGTTTTTAAGGTTAGAGCTACCTGACTCGTCTTCAGCGTTTTTGAATCGTTGTGCGAATTTCGCGTAAGCTCTCCAGTCAACACCTGTGTTTTGTTGGTTATTCTGCCAGTTAGAAAGCATATTACCATAGTCAAAACCATTACCACGGCTTAACGCTGCAGTACCTCCAAAGGTAAAAGTTGAAGTTTCAGAAGCATTCAAATCAATTTTAGCAACAACGTTAGCTTGTCTGTTGCGAACATTCATGCGGGTATTGATTTTTTCAAAATCATTTGCTGTAAGGAAGTCGGCATTGTATAGCGCTCCGTTAACGGTACCATCGGCCTGAACGTTCTGACGCAATGGGTTAGCAAGGATTGCTTGGCGAGCGTCTTCTTTCATGCGGTATACACCACCGAAGGTTGGACCACCGTCTAAAATATCTGTGTAGTTTGCTGAAATGAAGAATCCTAAGATTGGTCTTCCTTTCGTACCATCAGCTTTTGTTCTGAATAAAATTGGTCCAGATAAAGAACCTTCTAACAAGTTGTAACCGTATGTGTCTAATCCTTTTGCTTGATCTCCGATTTTAAATCCGGAAGTAATGGCTTCTAGTCCACCTGTGTATTTAGAAGATGCAGAGCGAAGGGAGATGTTAATTACACCACCCGTTGCATCTCCGATGTTTGCTGGAATACCTCCGGTAATAACCGAAACTTCTTCAATCGCAGACTTCGGAAGTGAAGTAGACCCACGAACTTTCATTCCATCTATATATACCCAAGTAGAACCTGTGCGTGCTCCACGAATAGAAATTCCTCCACCTGTTCCTGCAGAACTTACCCCGGCAACAGTTTGTGCCAAGCCAAGTGCATCACGACTTGGCATTTTTTCTAATTCTTCGCGAGTTACAGTTCCTCCGGAAGCTCCACCATCTTTATCGATAAGTGGAACACGGTATTCCTTAATCTCCACGGTATTCATTTCAACGCCAGGGCTCAATTCGGCATTCGCGAATTGAATCTTTCCAGCTGAAATCGGAATTCCCGTTTGGCTTTGTGTCTGGTAACCAACAAAATTGAATTGAACCTCATAGGTTCCTGGATCAATTGGCTTGATGGTGTATTGTCCATCCGGATCTGTTTGTCCGCCTGTAATCAGGTTTCCATTCAAAAACAGAACGACATTAACGAAAGGAAGAGGCTTCTTGGTCTCTTTGTCAATGACTTTTCCTTTCAAAGTTCCACCATTTCCTTGTGCAAGAGCACTAGATATTGAAAGGGCAATTAAACTCAAAATCAAGTAAAATTTTCTCTGCATAAAAACCAGGTTAAGGAATTATTTAACTATACAACGGGAGCTAAAATAAGGCAAGCTTGGGTTAATTCCCAAAGTTCGTTAAATCAATATTCGTATTTTTTTATTTTGTTCTGATTATCAGGTGAATAGGTGGTTTAAGCCTAAGTCCTGTGTAAAGCTAAATGATTGTTTCGGGAATTTAGTTTTTTTTAATTTTTTTCGAAGTCGAAATGAAAAGGTTTTTTACTTTTCTAAGGCTGCCTATTGTCTGCGAATCCACATGCGCTTGTACCAAGGCATGTTGCCGTGCCTGCGAGAGCGTATTGATTTTTTCATGTGGCGCTTCATTTGTCTCTTCCCCTTTTTTCCTTGCGCATCTTGGTGTTTTTCTACGCTTTTTAAGTACTCACTTTCAATTTTGTCGTGCTGTTCTTTGAGCTTCGCTCCTGAATTTTCAGGAGTAATCACATCGTTTTCGGGCTGGCCCCAAGCCGCAATGCCTATGAAGAAGAAAAGAGAAAATAGAATAGTCTTCATTTTCTGAATTCGTATGAGTATTTCGTAATCAAAATGTCTTTCGAGCCCATATCCTGATCCAATGTAGCCTCAATGAATGATGTTGGCGTATACAAAATTTCAATTTCGCGTTGCAAAATACTATTGGTGTAGTAGGAAACCTTGGTCAAATTACCAATTCGATCATAATGAAACGTCTCGCGCTTGGTCTCTTTGTTCGAAGAACTTTCAATGGTAGCTATTTCTTCAATCCAGCCATTGTCGTTGTAGGAGTATTGTTTCCCGAAACTTTTACCGCTTAACGTCAACTCTTTTTCTTCCCGAGTAACAAATCCAGCCGAATCACGATAAACGAGATCTACTGAATAAGGAAGGCCGTAATTGTTGAAGCTTTCTTTTCGAAGTATCAAGGCAGATGGTTCGGTGTACTTAAAAGATTCCGAATTTACAGTAACCGTAAGTCCGGGGATTAGTTTTAGTTTTTCAATACTCTTGTTCTCAGAAACGGAATTGTCAATTCGCTCCACTCGCCCTTTTTGATCGTAGAAAAATGCTGTTGTAGCGTATCCGTTCCTACCCAATTCATTTCTGTTCTGAACCAATCCCAACTCATTGCGATCAAATACGATGTGCGTGCTGTCAACAATACTCAACACACTGGTAACGGCGTCTATTTTCGAGAGCTGACCTGTTTCGTTGAAATGGTAGACAGTAATATCTGGACGGTTCTCTATGGATTTGCCTGTGCGCTTCATTTGGCATACCCCGGTAATGGTTGAAATTTTGTTTTGCCAAAGGAATTCCTGACTGAAAAACATTTCTTGTTGAAATGCTTTTCCTTCGCGATTGTCTATAATCTGCGCATTTGCAAATTGAACAATCGAAACGAAAAGTAGAATGACGATGTTTCTAATCATAGTGCAAACATAAAACCGAAGTGAATAAGTTCATGCATTGGTGGAAAAGCTTTGCAGTTCTTATGTATTTGTTTTCGTTCGAACACACTTACTTTTGGTCCATACAATAGCACAATGAAAGATCAAATTATTTTCGATTTAATCGAACGCGAAAGAGTTCGTCAAACCAACGGAATAGAACTTATTGCCTCTGAAAATTACGCAAGTGATGAAGTAATGCAGGCCATGGGGTCTGTTCTTACAAATAAATATGCAGAAGGCCTTCCGAAAAAGAGATATTACGGCGGTTGCGAGGTGGTTGACGAAGTGGAACAGATTGCAATTGATCGTTTGAAAAAATTGTTTGGAGCCTCTTGGGCGAATGTTCAACCGCACAGTGGTGCCAATGCGAACAGCGCTGTTATGCTCGCCATATTAAATCCAGGAGATGTCATTTTAGGTTTAGACCTTTCACAAGGCGGACACCTTACGCACGGTTCTCCCGTAAACTATTCCGGTAAACTTTACAGTCCGTTTTTTTATGGGGTTGAAAAAGAAACGGGACGTGTTGACATGAACAAGGTTCGTGAGAAGGCTTTGGAATGTAAACCGAAGTTGTTGATTTGCGGAGCGAGCGCTTACAGCCGAGATTGGGATTACGCGGCTTTTCGTGCTATTGCCGATGAAGTTGGAGCCATTCTGTTGGCAGATATATCTCACCCAGCGGGATTAATTGCAGCGGGTTTGTTGAATCACCCTTTTCCTCATTGTCATATTGTTACTTCAACCACACATAAAACATTACGCGGACCAAGAGGCGGAGTTATTATGGTTGGAAACGATGTTCCAAATCCTTTGGGAGCGAAAACCATGAAAGGTGAAATTCGTTCGCTTTCTTCTGTTCTTGATAGCGGTGTTTTTCCTGGTATGCAAGGCGGTCCGCTTGAACATGTGATTGCTGCAAAGGCAGTGGCTTTTAATGAGGCTCTAACCGAAAATTTCAAAATGTATGGAAAGCAAGTGATTGAAAATGCGAATGCATTGGCCAATCATTTAACGGCAAAGGGATATGAAATAGTTTCAGGTGGTACAGATAACCATTGCTTCCTAATAGACCTGAGAAATAAAAATATTTCTGGAAAAGAGGCTGAACTTGCTCTAGTAAGTGCTGAAATTACAGTGAATAAAAACATGGTTCCTTTCGATGATAAGTCTCCTTTTGTTACCAGTGGAATACGCATCGGAACACCCGCAATTACAACTCGTGGACTGAAAGTGAGCGATATGGAATTTGTTGCTAATGCAATAGACCGAGTAATTTCAAATGCGTCGAACGAAGATGTTATTCGCACTGTGAAAGCGGAAGTACATGAACAGATGTCAGCGCGTCCACTCTTCGCGTAATTTCAAAAGATCTTCCTTTGACTTTGGCCTTTCTGAGCTTCGCCAAATGAAAGTGTCCAATTTGAATTGAGAGGTTTTTGCTTTTTGAATGCTGTTGTAGAGACTGTTTGGTTCGTTTTCAAGCGTGACTTTCTGAATGGTTTTTTCTTGTAATATAATTCGAATATTCGAGCAATCTGTTCTGTTCAATCCGGTGAGTTTTGTCCGCTTGTTTTTTTCTTCCGTTGAGAAATAGGCGAGTTGTCCGTTTCCCATGATATGCACGTTTTGAAGATCGTTTTTGATGAATTGACCATTCAGAGATTTTCCTTTTATTTGATTGAAATAACCGGGGACAATTTCAGAGGCGATAAAACTATTTTCCGGAACGAATAGAAAGTCGAGCGAATCGTTTTTGAAATGCAAGTTTATTTCAGAACCGGTTAACTGGTTCCCTTCATTCCACAGCACAGGAGCGAAGAACATTCGCATAATTGAATCGCCTTCCGAAAGCGAGAGTGAGTCGCATTTTCCCTGCAAATCTTTGCTAAATAGAATCACATGGTGGTATGCTTTGATGTCTCTATTTTTCTCGCTTGTCTTTTTCGCAAATAAGGTGTCAGCAACAATGAAAAGCGTGTCATTATTTTCCAGTATTTTTTCAAGAATACTTTTTCCAGTTACCCATGAAATTTCATTCAACTCTTCATGTCTTCCGTAGTTTCCACGAATAGTTAAATCGGAATTGTTGTCAACGATAATCACATTCTGAAAAGCCTCGCCCCACTTCGCTTTTCCATCATAGTAAATACTATCACCAAAGAGTGTTTGTTCTTTCGATTTTACCCGAGCATTTTTCTTGAAGCTGCATGTCTCTGTTTTCGAATTGAAGTAGCCGTTTTCGCATTTAATTTCCACATCTTTTCCTGTAATGGTTGTGGGGCCATAGAAATACGAAATCTCCGAAACTGTATTGTATAGCATGGTGTCTGAAACAACAGTGTAGTCTTTGTTTTTTACCGTTACCTTTCTTCTAAATGTGAAGTTGTTCGATGGGCTGTGGTAGCGTCCAGTTTGAGAAACGAGTTCGTTGTTGTTTTTGCTTGAAACAACTTTGCCCCCACCATTGTAAGTAGCTACTTCGGAATTCAAGTTGTAGGACATGTTTGGAGCAGTAAGCGTCATTGCGCCGTCAGAGAAAACACAATTTTCATTGAGC
>CAMCUG010000055.1 GCA_945878835.1 Chryseobacterium gleum
GTAAGTCCAATGTAATTTCCATCTGTGATGGTGTAAGTTGATGCTCCATTAAAACCATTCGTAGCAAGGGTAAAACTGGTTCCAACATTCGGCTGAAAACACATAGTGGTGGGGTTATTACCACTCGGGGTTCGCCATTTGATGAAACCAGGAATTGTGTAATCAACTCCTATAGCGTCAGTAATTAAAACTGAACCAATAATGTCGTTTCCCTGAGCAACGAAAATATTAGTCGGTGAGTTCTGCATAAATTGAACGTTCGTCCAACCTAATCCACCTGTTCCGCTAAAATAATAGCAACTTGTAGCCGAGTTATTACCACCGCTCAAACCAACAAAACCATTATTGAATGGCACTGTGATGAGATTTTGAGAAAAAGCATTCGTTGCTACTAACATGCTTGATAGAAAAGCAAGAAGAAGCAAAAATGATTTCGAAATATTAGTTGCTGTCCAATATGACTTTATACGAAACGTAAGGTTTTCCATTAAACTTGATTAAGGATACGAAAGTAAGACTCAAACAATTATTTTACAAACAATAAAACCTATTTATCAACTGTACTTTTTCGTTTAATAAATACAAAAACTACCGCTAGCAAGACTCCAAGACTATCAAAACACACATCAAACCAATCAAAAGAACGATCAGTCGTAAAATAGAATTGATAGTATTCCAAAAGAACACCGGCGCAGATCCAAATGACCGCCGACTTCATTCTACTCCATCCGGAAAATAATGCAAGGGAAGAAGCAATGAAAAACATAAAGGCGTGTAATAATTTATCGGGACCTAAATTTTGCCAAAAAGAAATCTTTGGAAAAGTGTTGCTAGGCATGGCGTGTAGGCCAAAAACAACAACTGCCCACAAAATGTGAGCAGTTGCAAAATATTTCTTTGGAAGATTAACCAACCAACGCTTCATAAGCTGCAGCGTCCATTAAAGAACTAAGGTCTGCTCCTTCTGACAATTTCACTTTGATCATCCAACCGCTTCCGTATGGATCGTTGTTCACGTGTGCAGGATCAGCTTCCAATCCAGCATTTACCTCAATAACAGTTCCTGAAACTGGCATGAACAAATCACTAACGGTTTTAACAGCTTCAACTGTTCCGAAGATTGCATGCTCTTCAAGGCTCTCTTCTTGTGTTTCAATTTCAACAAATACAATATCACCTAATTCGCTTTGCGCGAAATCTGTAACGCCTACAGTAGCGATATCGCCTTCAATGCGAACCCACTCGTGGTCTTTTGTGTACTTTAATTCAGCTGGAAAATTCATTTTTTTCAATTTATGTGGAACAAAAATAAGGGAAGTTCGAAGTGGAACAATTAAAAATAAGCCTAACTTTCACCCAGAGTTTATGAAAATGGAAATTACTGCATACATTGTTTTCTTGCTTCTCGCCATTGGTATGGCCTCGGGCATGCTTAGCGGATTTGTTGGTGTTGGTGGAGGACTTATTATTGTCCCGGCTCTTGTCTACTTTCTCGGCTACACACAACTGCAAGCGCAAGGGACAAGTTTAGCTGTTCTCTTGCTACCGGTAGGTTTTCTAGCCGTGATGCATTATTACAAGCAAGGAAACGTGAACACCACAGCAGCACTTTTAATTGGCGCTGGATTTATTTCAGGAGCACTCTTCGGAAGTAAGTTCGCGCACAACATTCCCATTGCAAAAGTGAAATTCGGATTTGCTATCGTTATGTTACTCGGAGCATTGAAACTCCTTTATGAATCGAGTAAAGTTCTGTTCGGTTCGAATTAATTCACGCCATAAATCCGCTCCATCACTTTTCCAAATGCATAAATGTCTTGGAATGAATTGTACATCGGAACAGGTGCCATGCGAATGATGTCGGGTTCGCGCCAGTCAACGACTACACCTTCCTTCGCCAATACCCCAACAAAATCTATTGTTCTTCCTTCCAAACGAATAGAAAGTTGACAACCTCTTTCATTCGCATTGCGCGAAGTCAGTTGTTCAACAGGAATTCCTTTTGCTTTCAACCCCTCGAACACAAATTCCAAATAAGCAGTAAGCTCTTTCGACTGTGCGCGCAATTCATCCATTGATGTTCTGTCGAATAAATCCAATGCCGCTCTGTGCGCAGCCATGGACAACACTGGAGCATTGCTCATTTGCCATGCTTCTGCAGAATGTGTTGGATCGAAATTTTTCTGCATCAAGAATCTCGTTTCCGCTTTGTTTCCCCACCATCCTGCAAGACGCAAAACTTCTTCTCCGTGATGACGTTCATGCACGTAAACTCCAGAGACTCCGCCAGGTCCGCTGTTCAAATATTTGTAACTGCACCAACATGCAAAGTCAATGTCCCAGTCGTGTAATTTCAAATCGACATTTCCAGCTGCATGCGCCAAGTCTAACCCAACCTTTGCACCGACATCATGACCTGCTTTTGCAAGCGCTTCACAATTAAAATATTGTCCGCTGAAATAATTCACTGCGCCAAAACAAACCACTGCAAGCTCGTCTCCTAGTTCATTAATCTTCGCTAAAATATCTTCCTCACGAAGTAACACTTCTCCCTCGCGCGGTTGCATTTCAACTAACACCTCATTTGGATTTAAACCATGAAGCTTGGCTTGCGATTCAAAAGCATACCTGTCGGAAGGAAACGGCTTGTGTTCGAATAAAATCTTCGTTCGCTTTCCAGAAGGACGATAGAAACTAATCATCATCAAATGCAAATTCACAGTGAGCTGATTCATAGCTACAACCTCTGAGTTCTTTGCTCCTACAATTTTGGCTAGTGATTCAGTGAGCACTTCATGGTAGCTGAACCACGGACGCTTCGCATCGAAATGACCTTCAACACCAAACTTCTCCCAGTCACTTAATTCCTGCAACAAATACTCTTTCACTCCTTTGGGTTGAAGTCCTAGCGAGTTTCCTGTGAAGTACAACATAGGCGCTCCGCTGTGCTGTGGAATAAAATATTCTTCACGAAAAGATTTCAACGAATCGTTTTCATCTTTCATCTTCGCAAACTGCTCCGTATTCTCCCAAGCGCTCATAATTGTGAATTATTTGAATGCAAATTTAGTGGAACCTCCGTGACTATCTTTGTTTGACTTCATGATAAAAGCAAGTTCTCATATTTTTCTATTGTGCTTGTGCACTGTTTTTCTTGCTTCCTGCCAGGACAATTCGAACCTTTCAAAAAAACATGAGAAGCAAGAAGTCATTCAAGCGAAAAAAGAAATTAGTTACTTCAACACACTCATAGATACAACCTTCAACATTGAATCGAAAGACTCTTCAGTTAGAAATATTCAAAATTTATATTTTGAAATCGACGAAGAAAACAAAGATGGTATTTTCACCTTTCGAGGTGGAAATCAGCGAAACTCACCTGTACGCGGAGAAATTTCCTTTCAACCTAAAAAAATTATCAAAGATTGGGAATTCCAAACGGCTATTGACACAATGAAAGGCGCGTTTGGTTATTGGCGAGGTGGGGCAGGCTGGACAGGACAGCCCCTCGTTGTGAACTGGAAGAAAAATGAAATCACTTTGTTGAGTAATTTGAAGCCGGAGTTTCGTTCGAAAAACGAACTGAAAGAAATCATTCAGATTTCATTGTCTGGAAAAATATATTTCCTCGATTTCGAGACGGGTGCTGAGACACGTCCACCTCTTTTCATTCGAAATCCAATTAAAGGAACGCCAAGTATAGATCCGAAGAACAAAGATTTATTGTTTGTTGGACAAGGCATTCCTCACAGAGGCAAAATGGCTTGGCGTGTGTTTCATTTGAAGAAGCAATCGCTCATTCACGAGCAGATTTTACCTTCCGCATTTTCCTATCGCAAGTGGGGGGCTTGCGATGCGTCGCCACTTCTCGACACCACGAGCTCTACCATGATTTGGCCTACTGAGTCTGGTGTTATTTATCGAACGAATTACAGCGACACTTCATTTAACTCTGTCGAGCAATTCCGTTATAAACTCCCCGCTTCTCATCATCAAGGAATAGAATCGAGTCCATGTGCTTTCAAACAATTGGGATATTTCACCGACAACGGCGGCAATGTTTTTTGCGCCGATTTACGCACCATGCAACCGCGTTGGCATTTCTTCAACACCGATGATTCAGACGCCTCTCCTGTGCTTTCAATTGAAAAAGAAAATCCATTTATTTTAATTGGAAATGAAGTGGACAAGCAAGGCTCGAAGGGATTCGGATATTTAAGAAAACTGAATGCGCTAACAGGAAAAGAAGTCTGGCACTTTGAAAGAGAATGTTATTCCTCTGTAGGTGTGAAAGTGAACAACGGAGGAATGTTGTGCACGCCCTTGCTTGGAAAGAAACAAGCCGCAAATATTGTGTACACCATTTTTTCCAGAACAACAATTAACGGTGCTGGTGAATTGGTTGCGCTGAATAAAGAAACAGGAACAGTTGTATTCAAAGTTCCTTTCAAACAATACAGCTGGGTCTCGCCCATTGCACTTTACGATAAAAATGGTTATCCCACTTTATTCGTCCCAACGGTTGGCGGGGTAATTTATCTCATAGACGGAATGAATGGAAGCGTGCTCTATTCTGAAAATTTCGGTTGTACTTTCGAGTCTTCTCCTATAGCTTGGGGGAACAGAATTATTCAGCCTGCGCGAGGAAACAAAATTTTTAGCTTTATTCTAGAATGAAAAAATTAATAGCCCTACTTTTTTGTTGTGCATTCTTCGCAATTTCTTTCGGACAAAAATCGAAGTTGTTCAAGGTGGAAAATTCGAAAGCTCCTTATCATTACTGGTGCTATGAACCCGAAAATTACAATGCGCAAAAAGACAGTGCTTGGCCAGTTATTGTGTTTCTTCACGGAAGAAGTTTAAGCGGAACGAATTTAGAAGTTGTTCGGTCTTACGGACTCATTCATGAATTGGATAAAGGAAGAAATTTTCCGGCAATAATAATTGCACCGCAAGTAAAACCGGGTGAATCGTGGGAGCCTTCAAAAGTTGTTGCTTGCATCAGTGAAATTCAAAAAAATCATAGAATAGATTCTACTCGAATTTCTATTGCTGGAATGAGCCTTGGCGGATACGGCACTTTGCATACAGCAGGTAAGTATCCTGAATTATTCTGCGCAGCAGCAGCTTTTTGCGGAGGAGGCAAGGCGAAAGATGCGTGCAATCTTTCAACAATTCCTGTTTGGGTGGCACATGGAAAAAAAGATCGGGCGGTTCCTTTTGGCGAATCCTATGAAATTGTAGAACGTATTAAATCGTGTGACGGACAAAACGTGAAGTTCACTGTATTTGAAACGCATGACCACGGGGCGTTGGAGCGTATGTTTCGCACGGAAGAGCTGTATGACTTTCTTTTAACCAATAAAAAAGGGAAGCCAACGTACTTCCCTCCTTTCAATAAAAAGTCGTTGAATTAAACTAACGTATTCGTTTCTGTATTCGGGAAGATAACCCAAGGCTTGAAGCTTTTTGCTACTTCAAAGTCCATTTGCGCATATGAACAAACAATAACAATATCACCTATTGTGCACTTCAATGCAGCTGGTCCGTTCAGACATATTACGCCACTTCCTCTTTCACCCAAAATAATGTAGGTTTCAAGGCGCTCGCCGTTTGCACAGTTTAGCACTTGAACACGTTCCCCCTCTATCATATTTGCAGCTTCCAACAGAATTGGATCTATTGTTATGCTGCCTATATAATTCACATCTGCCTCAGTTACAGTTACTCGGTGAATTTTTGACTTTAAAACCTGAATAATCATAGGCGGCAAATTTAATCTTCATTTCTCATCTTAGCGCCATAATTATGAGAAAGATTTCGAATATTCTTCTGAATTGTTGGTTTCCTCGGATATGCAGTGCTTGCAATCGAGGCTTGTCTGTTCGAGAGGAGGGCCTCTGTTTCTATTGCAAGCAATACCTACACAAGACCAATCATTTCGTTCGAAAGAATAACACGCTATACATTCAATTGGCTTACCGCATGTCGCTTCACAGCGTTCAGTCGCTTTACTTTTTTCAACCTAAAAGCATTGAGCAACGGGCCATTCACGAATTAAAATACAAAAAAAACATGCAGATTGGAAATTTCTTTGGGAAGGAAATGGGGAAGCGTTTAGTAAAAACACCGTGGTTGCGTGATGTTGATTTATTGGTTCCTATTCCGCTGCACAGAAACAAAGAACTTGAACGCGGATACAACCAATCGCGCGTTCTCTGCGAAGGAATATCTGAAGAAACCAAGCTTCCTATTGCTACTGTTTTAAAAAAACAAAACGCAGGAAAAGGGGCTACCAAAGGAAACCGCATGGAACGAATGAACAGTCGGAAAATTGATTTTCAAATCGATAGTAAAATTCCTTCAAACGTAAACCACATCTTAATTGTAGACGATGTTATAACCACCGGCGCTACGTTGGAATCTGCCTTTCAAGTTTTACGAAAAGAGTTTCAGGGTAAAATTTCAGTGGTGTCTATCGCTCACACCTTTTAATCCTATCTTTGAGTGCTTCAAATTCATTGCTCATGACCTACATCGTTAAAAGAATTTTCGTTCTAGTACTCCTGGCTATTCCTGCCTGCGCATTCACGCAGGTGCAACAGGGAAAAGTTTTATTGATGAATGGAACCATAGTAGAGAATACACTTTGGGAAGAAAAAGACGGTTTGATTTACATCTACGATCAGAGAAACAATATTTTCGGAAAGGAAAAAACACGAGCGATTGAACTGAATAAAAGTGAGGTCTATAGTCTTTCAAACGGAAGCAAAGAACAGATTCTTTATTACCAAGACACCATGCTTGGTGACTATTATACGCCTGAAGAAATGCGTGTTTATTTAGCTGGAGCTGGCGATGCAAGAAAGAACTACAAAGCACGCCACATTAGTGCAATAGGTTTCGCATTGTGCGGTGTCGCTGGATATCTCGTTGGAGACGGACTGCTCATTCTAATTGCTCCACCAATAACATATGCAGCAATACAATACGTGGGCAAAATTAAAATCAAAGAGAAATACATGTCGGATCGGAACTTCAAATACAACGATTTGTATGCAGAAGGATTTGAGCCTCCGGCGCGTTCACGTAAAATGATTCGCGGCGCACTAAGTGGACTAGCCGGGACTGTTACAGGTGTTGTGCTTTCCATCATCAAAAATCAATAAGTATGTTTATAGCATTGCTTCAGAGTTTATCTCTAGCGGGTGCATCTTGGTTTCTTTTGAATACGGCCAACCCGCAAACTCTGTTTGAAAACACGTTATTATCCTTAGCGGTATTTTATAGCTATTGGGTTTCTCAAAAACTTCATCAAGCCGCCTACTGGCTGCCTTTACTTGTCATTGCCGGCACAATTACACTTTCACCGAACGTTCATTCGGTTCTAATGTTAGTGGTTTCTCTTTTCACGATTGCCTATTTCCTTCAACATAAAATTTCATTCCGAAAAACACCCTTGTTAAAGAATATCACCGTAGCATTGTGCTGGTCTATTCTCATTGCAATTCCAGATACCAAAGAAATTTTTCAGTTAAGTGGAAGTGTGTTTTTCACAACTTTAGCACTTTCGCTTTGCATTGATTTCGTGCAGCGAAAAGAAGATGAAGGCAAGGTTGAAACAGTTCCGCATATTATCGGAAATAACCTTACACTTTTCTTCGCTTTGATTTTCGTGTTGATTGGACACTTGTTTATGCCCACTTCCTTCTACGCTGGAATACTGGCCTTGGCCATTCAAGCAGGTCTCACCTACTTCCCTCAGGAAAAACAAAGGGAAGCCCTACGTGAACTTCCCTTTCTTGCTTACGCTTTAGGAATTTATTTGTTGTAAACGTGATCTAAGGCATCGCAGAAATCTACGATTGCTTTGTCAATGTCTGCATCTGTATGCGCCGCTGAAACAAATCCTACTTCGTAACCACTAGGGCCCAGATAGACACCTCTTTCCAACAAAAATCTATGAAAAGGTGCAAACAATTGACCGCTGTTTTCAGGAATTTCATCCATACGACGAATGGCCTTTTCCTTCGAGAAAGAAACCCAAAAAATACTTCCCATATTGAAAATACGAAAGACGTAATTCTTTTGATCGGCATGCGCTTGAATGGCAGTTACCATCTTCACTGTTTTTCTTTCCAACTCTTCGTAGAAGCCGGGCTTCGCACATTCTTTCAATTGAGCCAACCCAGCTGCCATGGCAACAGGATTTCCTGAAAGTGTTCCCGCCTGATAAACCGGACCGTCTGGAGCAATCTGAGACATAATTTCTGCGCTTGCACCATAAGCCCCAACTGGCATTCC
>CAMCUG010000056.1 GCA_945878835.1 Chryseobacterium gleum
GTTCTTGCTACTGGATTCGAGCAAAGCCCTATGTTCACTGGAAGAATTACCGGAACGGGGCCTCGCTATTGTCCGTCTATCGAAGATAAAATCACACGTTTCGCCGACAAGGATTCTCACCAACTCTTCGTTGAACCCGAGGGTTGGAAAACGGTAGAAATATATCTTAATGGATTCTCTACAAGCCTTCCAGAAGAGGTTCAACAGAAAGCTTTGAATCTAATTCCGGGATTTGAGAACGCTAAAATGTTTCGTCCTGGATACGCGATCGAATATGATTATTTTCCGCCAGATCAACTGAAGCCCTCGCTTGAAAGTAAGGATGTTTCAGGTTTGTTTTTCGCTGGTCAAATCAACGGAACTACAGGTTACGAAGAAGCGGCTGGACAAGGAATAGTTGCGGGAATAAACGCGAGTTTATTTGTTCAAGAAAAAGACCCGTTTATCTTGCGGAGAGATGAGGCGTATATCGGTGTTTTGATTGATGATTTAATTACAAAAAGCACTGACGAGCCGTACCGCATGTTTACGAGTCGCGCTGAATACAGAACTTTATTGCGACAAGACAATGCTGATGAGAGATTAACTCCTCTATCACACGCGATAGGTCTTGCCTCTGACGAACGAATGGTGCTACTTGAAAAGAAAAGGGTCGATATAAAATCGTTGATGAAGAGCATTGAAAAAACCTCTACTTCTCCTGAAGAAATAAACGAGCTCCTTCTTGCAAAAGGAAGCGCGGTTATTGATCAAAAACTAAAGCTTATCACCTTGCTTACGAGGCCGCAAATAAGCTTAGAGGATATTGTTTCAGTCAATACTGATTTACAGGCCGAAATTTCAACGTTGGCTGAGAACAAGGGTGAAGTTCTTGCCGCGGTAGAAATAAGCGTGAAATACGCAGGTTATTTACAGCGAGAACGGGATATGGCAGATAAACTCACACGATTAGATCATATACAACTGTCGCCTGAGTTTGATTATCTCAAACTAACCTCTATGAGTATTGAGGCAAGACAAAAACTTTCGAAGATTAGGCCCGCAACAGTTGGGCAGGCTAGTCGCATCAGTGGAGTGAATCCTACCGATGTGTCAATCCTGTTGATTCATTTGGGACGATAATTTCATGTGAAACAACCTACTTTCTTTCCTTCAATTTAATACCATCTACTTTGTAAAGCTTTCCGCCTTGGTAAGTTACGGTGTTAATGTAATTTCCCTCTTCATCGAAATACATCCAATCTCCCTCTAACTCACCGCCTTCGTAACCACCCTTCATTTCTGGCTTGCCGTCGAAATAATAATATTCATGTTTGCCAACCGCTACTCCTAACTCAAACCTTCCCTCAAACATTTTATTTCCGTTTGAATGGGTGAATATCCAGACGCTGTTTCTCTCGTCGTCTATGTATTCTCCCTCTTCCTTGTGGTCATTAATAAAACGAAACCACTTTCCTTGCTTCAACCCGTCTGCATAGTCTCCTTCTAAAACTATATTGCCCAAACTGTCGTTTTCAATATAACGCCCGTCTAATTTTCCCTTTCGGTAAAACTCTTCTCTCAATAATATTCCATTTGAATAATACCACAGCCACTTTCCCGATATAAAATTGTTATCGTACTTACCCGATTGTTCTAACTTTCCGTTCTCGAAATAATATTTCCAGTCTCCTGTTTTTTTTCCGTTAGAATACGACCCGCTTGACCTCAATGAGCCGTTTGGAAAGAAATATTTCCATTCCCCAATCTCCCTATTTAAGGTATCAAACTTTCCCTCAGCTTGCTTAATATCATTTAAATACAATCTTGAAAATATTATTTTTCCCGTGGAATCTAGCGTTTGAAAGGTGCCGTGTTTGAGTCCGTTTTTTGTACCACCACGTTCTGTCACCCTTCCTTTTTCATCGTAAAATTTCTCTATTTTTACAAATTCTGTTTCTTCTTTGTTTTCTTTCAAAACTCCAAATTCATAGAATTCAAATTTCAAAAACTCTCCTTGCTTGTTGTATACTTTGAATGTTCCTTCTTTCAATCCGGATAAATAGTTTCCTTCTTCCTTCAATTTCCCGCTCTCTCGCAGATCTACCCATAAACCGACACGCTGAGCATTTTTATCGTATCTATTAATTCTCTCCTCCGAATAAATTAATCCGTTTTTGTAAGTTCTTCGAGTTATTACTCTTCCGTCTTCTGCATATTCAAAATACTTTCCTTCAATCTGATTGTTCACATAATTGAAAGATGTCTTTTGTTTTCCTGAAGAAAAATACTCAGCAGCTGGACCGTTCTTTAAATCATTCAAATTGGTAATCATTCGATTTTTCCTTCCTAACGAATCGTAATAACATTCTGCGCCTGTTTTGACATTTGCTTGATATTCGATGGACTGCAGAAGACTTCCATCCAATCGAAAAAACTTCCACGTGGAATCCAGCTGAAAATCTTTTCTATTTCCTTCTGATTTCAATACTCCGGTGTCAAAATAATTTTTCCAATAGCCGTCAGGTTTTCCTTCAACCAAAAATCCTTCACTGCTTTTTTGTCCGTTTGAATAATAAAACACCTTGAACTCATTTTGAGCAAACAGCGAAAGCTGAAAAGCCAAAAGCAAAGTAATTAATATTCCGTGTGGTTTCATTTTTCAAAGGTCGTTATGAATTCTAATTCAAAACCAATCTGAGCTTAACTTTGTTTTCACCAACATCTACTATCTATTTATAATCTTTATAAAAGAAAATAGTAATAGCAATAGGGCTGTTAATACCGTCAGTAAGTTTGTTTTACTTTCTTTGGAATTGTCGTTATTATCATTGAAGTAACATGTTCTTAACAATGTAAATAGAGTTAAATCTGTGATATTGAATGAATTTGTAATGATTCAACAACAATGTTGAAAGTATTGTTTGTTGATAATCTATATAGTGTAAAAGGTATTTTTATGTTGATGAATTCCGTTCATAACAAAATCAAAAAAGTGAGAAGTAAATTTTGTATTGATTTTTTTCTGTATAAGGGTATGAATAACATGAAAAGAAAAATTATGTTGTGAACAGTTATTCACATGTTAGAAACATAAAAAATAGCAAGTTGTTAAAAGAGTCTACTTTCCATTCACATTGGTATTCAAAACTGAAAAGAAGAGAATAGGTTTGCATTAAACTAATATTATATGAAACTTTATATAGGTTCTGATCACGCCGGTTTCGAAATGAAAGAAGCTCTGAAACAATGGATGACAACTGAATTTCCTTCCATACAAATAGAAGATAAAGGCTGCCCAACAGCGGATAGTTGTGACTACGCTGATTATGCGCACACTGTTGCAGAAAGTGTAATTAATGATTCACGTGGAATATTGCTTTGTGGTTCAGCGAACGGAGTAAGTATTGCGGCTAACAAACACGCGGGCGTGAGAGCAGCATTATGTTGGACGGAAGAAATTGCAGTTCTAGCCCGTCAGCATAACGACGCAAACATATTGTCTATACCCGCAAGATTTGTGACGCCTGAGGTGGCCCAAGCTATGGTTAGAGCATTTTTCAATACGCCATTTGAAGGCGGAAGACACGCGAAAAGAATAGAAAAAATTGATTTGTAAAATGAAAAAATTTGTAGGATTATTATTCGCTATTGTTAGTCTGAACGCCCAAGCACAGGTGGTAAAAGATGAATTCGATAAGCGTGACACGTACATGAATACCATTACGGTAAAGGAGCTTAAAGAACAACTCTTTATTTTAGCGGCAGATGATTTTGAAGGAAGAGAAACGAGTAAGCCAGGCCAGAAAAAAGCTGCGGCTTATTTAGAGAATTACTATGAATTATTGGGTTTAGAAAAAGGTTCTAACACAGGGGTTCAGCAACAAAGTTTTCCACTAAGAAAAAGAAAATTAACTTCCACGGTGCTTACCATTAACGGAAAGAATTACGAGAGCTCTAAAGATATTTTCTCATTGGATGCAGATGGTTTAGAAGGCGCAAAGTCGTTTTCTAAAATTGTATTTGCAGGCTATGGAATATCTCAAGGACGCTACAACAGTTATGCGGGATTAGATGTGAAGGACGCTTTGGTTGTTGTCATGGACGGGGAACCCAAAAACAAAAAAGGGAAGTCGCTTATTTCAGGAGATACAGAACAGCTCAGCGACTGGTCCTATGATCCAGGGTTGAAAGTGGCGTTGGCACAAGAACAAGGAGCGAAGGCAATTGTTGTGATTCGAAGAGATTATGCAACGTTCTTACCGCGTATTAAGTTTTGGTTGGAGTCAGAAAAAATGGAATTGATTGAAGATATGGATGTTGCTGTTGCAACTGGAATTCCATTGATTTTCACCAATGAAAAATCGGCAAATGAGTGGTTCAATTTAGATCTTGCAAAAAATTTAGATGGTTTAAAGAAGAAGAGAAAACCGCTATTTTCAAATAAAACCATAAGACTTTGTGAAAGAGGGGTTGAAGCTGCGTTGAATGTAAGTGTAACAGACGAAATGGTTTCTAGCGAAAATGTATTGGCTTTTATAGAAGGAAGTGATGCAGCGCTGAAGAATGAAATTGTTGTTGTGTCTGCGCATTACGACCACATTGGTATTGTGAACGGAGAGATTAACAACGGTGCGGATGACGACGGTTCAGGAACCGTTTCAGCTATGGAAATTGCAGAGGCGTTTATTCAGGCGAAGAAAGAAGGCAACGGTCCGAAGCGCAGCATACTAATTCTTCATGTAAGCGGCGAGGAGAAAGGGTTGTTCGGAAGTGATTACTACACAAGACATCCGGTTTATCCAATGGAAAACACAGTTTGTGATTTGAATATAGATATGATTGGCCGTGTAGACGAGGCGCACAAAGACAATGAGAAATATGTCTACTTAATTGGCAGTGATCGTTTAAGTATGGATCTGCACAACATTTCTGAAAAGGTGAACAAACAAACGTCTAATCTAGCGTTAGACTACACCTTCAATTCAGAAGACGACCCTAACCAGTTTTACTACCGTTCAGACCACTACAATTTCGCGAAGAACAACATCCCCGTTATCTTTTATTTCAGTGGGGTTCATGAAGATTATCACAAACCAGGGGACGACCCTGAAAAGATTCTCTACGACAAGATGTGTAGCATTGCACAATTGGTATTCTCTACCGCGTGGGAAGTTGCAAATGCACCGACGCGTCTTCAAATAAAAAATTAATTTTCTTTTTTCGGAAGGAAGAAGAAGAACGTGCTGAAGAAAGCGAAGAACGCCACTCCCGGCTGAGTTGTGAGCGTGTCCTCCGTGAGACAAGATAAAAACGCCAAAACAACAAACGCCAAGGCGAGGGAGTTTTTACACGCAACTTTCCACATAAAAAAGAAATACAAAAAGAAGCAGAGCAAAGCTAAAACCCCAGCAGCAATCCAATACGACAAGAATTGATTGTGCACAGGGTGTTGTACTTTTTCATCGAGGTTAGGAGAAATTTGTATGTAGGCCTCGTGATAAGCCTGTTTCACATTTCCCTGCCCCACTCCGAAAAGAAGGTTTTGCTGTATAATGAATTTGGCGGCCTTGTAGTATTCCAACCGTTGGAAAACCGAGTGTCCGCTTGGATTTTCTCCACTTTTAAAGGTTTGATATTCGAAGACAATTTGGTGCCAACGCTTTTCTAAAGCGTTCCAATGCGGTTCGTTGCAATTGGTGTACCCCCCCTGAATATTCAATATATCACGGTCAGTTAATTGTTGAATTCCAGCCGCGTCTTTTGATAATCCTTTGCTTGCTAAATAGCGAATAAGTGTTGTTTGAATGAGTTGTCCCCTTGCATCTTTTTCTAGCATCGAGCGGTTTGTTCTTCCTAACCACCCAGCGCCTAGCTCAACCGGAGCAATGTTTATGAAAATACGATTTCCATTTTCAGTTTGAAAATTGGTTGGTTGATGAATGTATTTCTCGCCACGAGAAGATTCAATTTGTTCGGGTTGGAAGTTGGTTGAATCTGTGTTTTTCGAAAGAAAAAACATTAGCGTAGAAGCGAGAGTGAGTGTTGTTCCTAAAACGATGAATTTGTTTCGCTTCGACTTTGAGGCAAAGAGGAGAATGATTAAAACAATTAAGAATCCCCAACCGGTGAGTGTTCCAACAAAAAAGAAAAACAATAACACAACAATTGAAAGAGCAATTTTGAATGGTAGCGAAATAACATTAGGCAACCCCCAGGCGCCAATAAGGGCCAATACAGCCATTAAACTAAAACGAATGTGTGAGATGAACAAAGAAGCGCTTCGAGGCTCGGGAAGGGGGTATTTGACAACCGCGTAAACAACGCAAACGAATGCAGAGATTCCAACGGCCGAGAAAAACACTTTCCAAATAAACGATTCTTCTGATTTAGAGAGAGGATTAAGGTTTTGCAGGAAGAGTGGAGCGAGGACCAGAGGGAGTAGCGTTTTAATTTCCTTCCACAAGAGGTTGTTTTCACCCCCACGAAAAACACCCAAAAGAATAAGAACCCAAACAACAAGGAAGCTCAGGTATATTGGGTTTTTTAAGACGGGAAGAAAAACGAAGGTCTTTTTTTCAATGGCGGTTGCTACAGAAACGAAAAGCAGAAAAAACATGGCTACAGACATTCCTAAGTTCCACAAAGGAAGCATAAATGCCCAAACAGCGAGAGCGGCTAATTGAGTTTTAGGAAGACTGAAGAATTTCAGCACGTCTTATTTATTTTCTTTGTTTGCGGGTCCCGCAAGAATGGATGAATAGTTTTTTTGAAAGACTTCTTGTGAAGCCCGAATTAACGGATCGTTGGTTAACGACTGTTTAATAGCCGCCGAACGGAAGTAATACATCTCGACAATTTTAGCTTCAATTTTTGGAATGATTTCATTTTGAAGTTGTAGCAACGAACTCTCGAAAGCCACGGCAATTCCGTTTTGTAAGTTGCTGAGCTGTTCTTTTAGCGCAGGATTTACAACGCTTTGACTGGCCAATTCTTTCTCAAGTTTTTCGATGTGATCGTACCACGTAGGAACAAAATCTTTCGCGTTTGCTTTTGCGAATTGCACAAAGTCGGTATAGTCTTTTGATGAAATAGTAAAGCTTCCTGCGGAATCGATAGACGGATGTGTTTTCTTGAACTCAACGCCAAATCGGAAATAGGCGAAATTCTTTTGAAGTTGTGAAAGGATTTCTTTTGAAACGCCAGGTGTGATTAGAATATCTGGATAAATACCACTACCGTCTTTTACTGGCCTGCCGCTCGCGGTGTAGAATGTTCTGATTTTAGTTGTGTCTATTTGTGTGGCGTGTCCGTCTTTTTTGTTGCCATAGTCTAGCTTTTGAATGCATCTTCCGCTTGGCGTGTAGTACTTTGCGACAGTGACTTTCATTTTAGCATTGTAAGAAAGATCTAAGGTTTGTTGAACCAATCCTTTTCCAAAAGAAGGAACACCAACAATAACTGCGCGGTCTAAATCTTGAAGACTTCCGCTTACAATTTCAGAGGCGGAAGCCGACATCTCATCTACCAATACCACCAGAGGAATGGTTAAGTCTAGCGGGTCGTATTGACCGATGTAAAGCTGTTTCCAAGACTCTGTCTTTCCCATTGTGCGGGTGATTTCAGTTCCTTTAGGCACAAAGAAATTCACGATTTTAACCGCCTCGAGGAGCAAACCACCTCCGTTTCCACGAAGGTCTAAGATGAGCTTATTCATACCTTTTCCCTTCAGTGTGTTGAAGCTTGTCTTCACATCTTCTGATGCGGTTTGAGTGAACTCGTCGAGCTTTATGTATCCAACGTTGTTCTCGAGCAATTGAAAGTGAGGAACATCGGGAGTTTTAATACTTTCGCGGGTTACAGATAATTCTGCAGAAGAGGATTTCCCAAGTTGAACAACAGTTAAGTTCACAACGCTTCCTGGCGTTCCGGTTAATCCGTCTTCAAGATTATCGAGATCAATTCCATCAATGGATTTTCCGTTTATGTGAGTAAGAATATCTCCCGCCCGAAGTCCAGATTTATAGGCGGGAAACGACTCGAAAACTTCAAGAACAGTATTCCTTCCATTTACTAAATCTACACGCGCGCCAACACCTCCGTATCTTCCGGTTTGAAGGTACATGGCGTCTTCTATTTTAGATTCGGGATAGTAAACGGTATAGGGGTCTAATGAGGCCAACATGCCTGAAAGAGCTGTATTTATTAGGTTTCCGGGAGCAGACTCTTCTACATACAGCTCATCAAGCTGTCTGAAAAC
>CAMCUG010000057.1 GCA_945878835.1 Chryseobacterium gleum
AAAAGAACTTATTAAAAATGAAATGAAGAAAAAAAGGGCCGCACTGCGACCCTTTCCTATTTATTTCTTAATTGAATTATCCGCTGCAAGATTCGCAAGAATCTGGATTATCTATTGAACAGGCAATCGCGTCCACATTTGTCTGCGAAAGTGTGTCTGGGGTAATATTCATGCTTACTGACACCGGAGCACTCTCTATTACCACTTCAGTTTTTGGCTTTGCTAATTGTGACTTATCTACCGTAAACTTAATAGCGTCCGTTGCTGCCTTGGTACGCAAGTAATACATACCTGTTTTCAATCCTTTTTCCCAAGCATAGAAATGCATGGATGTTAGCTTTCCGAAGTTGGCATTTTCCATGAAAATATTCAACGACTGACTTTGGCAAATGAAGGCACCGCGATCAGCAGCCATATCAATTACCACACGTTGTGAAATCTCCCAAGCTGTTTTGTAAAGGGCTTTCAAGTTGTCTGGAATTTCGTCGATGTTCTGAACAGAACCGCTGGTTGACATTAACTTGTTTTTCAAGTTGTCGTTCCACAACCCAAGATTTACAAGGTCTTTCAATAAGTGCTTATTCACAACAATGAATTCGCCTGCCAAAGTTCTTCTTGAATAAACATTCGTGGTATAGGGTTCGAAACATTCGTTGTTACCTAAAATCTGCGCAGTAGAAGCCGTTGGCATTGGAGCTAGCAACAAGCTGTTGCGCATTCCGTATTTCGTAATTTCTTCTTTCAATACGCTCCACTCCCAACGATCGGTTGGTGTGACATTCCACATGTCAAATTGAAGTATGCCCTTCGAAGCTGGAGAACCTTGGAAAGTTTCGTAAGCACCGTCTCTGCGAGCTAAATCTTTCGATGCTGTGCAAGACGCATAATAGATGGTTTCGAAAACTTCGCGATTCAACTTTTTCGCTTCCTCCGATTCAAATGGGAAACGTAATAAAATAAACGCATCTGCCAATCCTTGAACACCAATTCCAATTGGACGGTGACGCATGTTTGAGTTACGTGTTTCAGGAACTGGGTAATAATTTCCGTCAATAATCTTGTTCAAGTTCACCGTTAATTGGTAAGTCACTTCAAACAACTTATCGTGATCGAAAACTCCGTCTTTTACAAATTTCGGTAAGGCAATAGAACCTAAATTACAAACTGCAATTTCATCGGGTGCTGTGTACTCAATAATCTCGGTGCACAAGTTCGAACTCTTAATGGTACCTAGGTTTTGCTGATTGCTCTTGCGATTCGCAGCATCTTTGTACAACATGTAAGGGTTACCGGTCTCAATTTGAGACTCGATAATTTTGTACCACAAGTCTTGTGCTTTGATTGTCTCTCTTCCTTTTCCTTCCGACTCGTATTTAGTATACAACTTTTCGAATTCCTCACCCCAACAATCAGAAAGTCCAGGACATTCATTTGGACACATCAATGTCCATGTTCCGTTGTCCTTCACGCGCTGCATGAACAAATCAGGAATCCATAGAGCATAGAACAAATCACGCGCACGAATTTCTTCTTTGCCGTGGTTTTTTCTTAAGTCTAAAAAGTCATAAACATCTGCGTGCCACGGTTCAAGATAAATCGCAAATGAACCTTTGCGCTTTCCACCGCCCTGATCTACATAACGCGCTGTATCGTTGAATACACGCAACATGGGAACAATGCCATTGCTCGTGCCGTTTGTACCTCTGATGTAAGAACCCTTCGCACGAACATTGTGAATGCTAAGTCCTATACCACCGGCGCTTTGAGAAATTAAAGCTGTTTGCTTCAACGTATCATAAATTCCAGGGATACTGTCATCTTTCATTTGAATAAGGAAGCAAGAGCTCATCTGAGGCTTCGGGGTTCCAGCATTGAAAAGCGTAGGAGTTGCATGTGTGAACCACCCTTCGCTAATCATGTTGTAAGTCTTCACAATTTCATCTAAATCTGTCTTGTGAATTCCTACGGCAACGCGCATGAATAAGTGCTGTGGACGTTCCACCACTGTACCGTGCATCTTCAACAAATACGATTTTTCCAATGTTTTGAAACCGAAATAATCGAATTGAAAATCACGATCGTAGATAATCGTGCTGTCCAATAATGGCGCATTCTCCGTTATCACGTTGTAAACGTCTTCTGCAATTAAGCCCGCGCCTTTTCCAGTCTTCGGATCTACATAATTGTATAAATCTGAAATAGTTTGAGAAAAAGACTTCTTGGTGTTCTTATGTAAGTTTCCGATAGCTATTCGAGAGGCAAGAAGAGCATAGTCCGGATGCGTCGTCGTATTCGTAGCGGCTATTTCAGCTGCTAGCGTATCTAACTGACTTGTGGTTACTCCATCGAATACCCCTTCAATTACCTTCATGGCAATTTTCAAAGGATCTATGATGGGGTTCAACCCGTAACATAATTTTGAAATTCTGGCAGTGATCTTATCGAATTTCACTGTTTCTTTTCTACCGTCTCTTTTTACTACAAACATGTGCTTCTATATATTTCGTTAATGCTTTATTTTCTTAGAATTCTTCCGAGAATGAAATGGCTCTTGAATCTTCTGATGGGCCATCTTTCACTCCTGCTTTCTGATATTCCGCCACACGCTTTTCAAAGAAATTCGTCTTTCCTTCAACACTTATTAAATCCATAAAATCGAACGGGTTTGTGCTGTTGTATATTTTATCGCTCCCTAGTTCGCTCAACAATCTGTCTGCTACGAATTCAATATACTGACTCATTAAATCGCTGTTCATTCCAATTAATCGAACTGGAAGAGCGTCAGTTATAAACTCACGCTCAATTGCAACGGCCTGCTCTATAATTTCGCGAACACGGCCTTCTGGTAGTTTATTTTGAATATGCTCGTTGTATAGCAAACAAGCAAAATCGCAATGCATTCCTTCGTCACGACTAATCAACTCATTACTGAAAGTCAATCCTGGCATTAGACCGCGTTTCTTCAACCAGAAAATACTGCAGAAACTTCCTGAAAAGAAAATCCCTTCAACAGCAGCAAAGGCTACCAAACGTTCCGCAAAAGTTCCGCCCTTGATCCAACGCAACGCCCATTCTGCCTTTTTCTTCACGCAGTCTAACGTGTCGATTGCCTTGAATAAATAATTTTTATCCGCAGTATCCTTGATGTAAGTGTCAATCAGCAATGAATAAGTTTCACTGTGAATGTTCTCCATCATGATTTGAAATCCGTAGAAAAATTTCGCTTCGGTATATTGAACTTCGCGAACAAAATTCTCTGCCAAATTCTCATTTACAATTCCATCGCTTGCTGCGAAGAAAGCCAATACATGTTTAATGAAGTGACGCTCGTCGTTGTTCAACTTTGTATTCCAGTCAACCAAATCAACACTTAAATCAATCTCCTCAGCCGTCCAAAAACTTGCCTCTGAGGTTTTGTACATCTGCCAAATATCTTGGTGAACAATAGGGAAAAGTACAAATCTGTCTGGGTTTTCTGTTAAAAGTGGCTCTTCGTGCTGCATCTGTCTAATTAATTGAATTGTTTTATTCTTTAACTTCTTTCGAGATCATAAAAATCGAGAATAGAAATTCAGGACTTCAAAGATTCGTTATTGATTGTGAAATTGCAACTTAAAACAGTTAACAAGAGGAGCTAGTTTTTAACAATTAAATATTCATATCCCTAGAACCCTTGCCCATCTAGTGATTCGCAAATTTTTATTTTTTTTCTTGCAAAAATGACAGAATTTCCGATATATTATGTGGCACTACTTTTAGCTTGAAAAATAGTAAATACGTCTTCATTTTATCCCTTATCAAATAGAAGAAGGCGTTACATTTGTAACCATTAATTGAAGAACCTATGCTCGGAGCGCTGAATACTATTCTGAAGAAAATAATCGGAGATAAAAAAGAGAAAGATATTGAAGCTATTCAACCGCTTCTTAAAGCTACCAAATCTGCTTGCGAAGCCCTTTCAAACGCTAGCGCAGATGATGTCCGTCAGATGTCTCAAGACATGCAAACTCGCATCCAAAATCATATTCAGCACCTTGAAGATGAAGTTCAAGCATTGAATGATAAAGCCGATGAGCTTCCGCTTGACGCTTTGGAAGAAAAAGAAGGTATTTACGCTGAGGTTGACAAAGTTAGAAAAACAATAAACGAAGAAATTGAAAAGGTTCTAGTCGAAATACTTCCGGAGGCATTTGCAGTCATTAAGCGCACCGCAGAGATTTTCAAAAGCAATGAGGAAATCACGGTCTCGGCAAACGCATTTGACAAAGATTTCGCTATTCAAACTTCCAAAGATTACGTTCGCATAGAAGGAGACAAGGCCATTTGGAAAAACAACTGGTCAGCTGCTGGGAATAGATTCACTTGGGACATGGTTCACTACGATGTGCAGTTAATCGGAGGTATAGCCCTTCACCAAGGGAAGGTTGCCGAAATGGCTACCGGTGAAGGTAAAACGCTTGTTGCAACACTTCCTGTTTTCTTAAATGCACTTGCAAATAGAGGAGTTCACGTGGTAACCGTGAATGACTATTTGGCTCGTCGCGACTCTGAATGGATGGGGCCACTTTATGAATTTCACGGACTAAGCGTTGATTGCATTGACAAGCACCAACCGAATTCTGACGCTCGAAGAAACGCCTATCGTTCGCATATTACCTTTGGAACGAACAATGAATTTGGTTTCGACTACCTGCGTGATAACATGGCGGTAGAGGCTTCACATTTGGTTCAACGCAAGCACCACTTTGCAATTATTGATGAAGTAGATTCTGTTTTAATTGACGAGGCAAGAACCCCGCTTATCATTTCAGGTCCTACATCAAAAGGAGATCAACAAGAGTTCGACGCGTTAAAACCAAAGATTCAAGTCTTAATTAACGCGCAGAAATCCACGGTTACAGATTTTTTAACTGACGCTAAGAAAAAACTTCAACCCGAATCTGGAACTCCAAACAAAGAAGAATTAACAGAAGGAGGATTAGCCCTTCTTCGCGCATACCGTGGATTACCGCGCAATAAAGCCTTAATTAAATTTTTAAGTGAAGACGGAATTAAAGCCGTTCTCCTAAAAACAGAAGGACAACATTTACAGGACAACCAACGCGAAATGCCAAAGGCAGATGCTGAATTGTTCTTCGTTATTGATGAAAAAAACAATCAAATCGAATTGACCGACAAGGGAATTCAATTGATGTCGAAAAACATGGAAGACGATCGTTTCTTCGTCCTTCCAGACATCGGAACCGAAATTGCAACCATCGAAAAATCTTCAATGTCCGACGCTGAGCGCGTGAGCGCGTTAGAAGAATTGCAGCGCGATTATAGTGTGAAGAGCGAGCGTATCCATACCATAAATCAACTTCTTAGAGCCTATGCTCTTTTCGAAAGAGACAAGGAATATGTGGTTATGGATAACAAGGTGAAAATTGTTGACGAGCAGACCGGTCGTATGATGGAAGGTCGTCGATTCTCTGACGGACTTCACCAAGCCATTGAAGCGAAAGAAAATGTGAAAGTTGAAGCGGCAACTCAAACCTACGCTACAGTTACTTTGCAGAACTATTTCCGCATGTACCATAAATTGGCGGGTATGACAGGAACTGCAGAAACCGAAGCGGGTGAATTGTGGGACATCTACAAGTTAGATGTGATGATTATCCCAACACATCGCGCTATTTCAAGAAAGGACCAAGACGACAAAATTTATAAAACGAAGAGAGAAAAATACAACGCGGTAATTGAAGAAATAGCTGAGTTGCGTGAAGCCGGAAGACCTGTATTGGTTGGTACTACTACCGTTGAAGTATCTGAAGTTCTAAGTAGAATGCTTCGTCAACGCGGTATTGACCATCAAGTTTTGAACGCGAAGCTTCACCAAAAAGAAGCGGAAATTGTATCACTTGCGGGAAAGGCAGGAACTGTAACCATTGCAACAAACATGGCCGGTCGTGGTACCGACATTAAACTTGGCGAAGGTGTTAAAGATTCTGGTGGATTAGCCATCATTGGTACTGAACGACACGATTCTCGTCGTGTTGACCGCCAGTTGCGCGGACGTTCCGGTCGACAAGGAGATCCAGGATCAACCTCGTTCTATGTAGCGCTCGAAGATGATCTCATGCGATTATTTGGAAGCGATCGTATTGCTAAAATGATGGACAGACTTGGCCTCAAGGAAGGCGAAGTAATTCAACACTCAATGATTACCAGCTCTATCGAAAGAGCTCAGAAAAAAGTAGAAGAAAACAACTTCGGTATTCGTAAACGATTGTTGGAATTCGATGATGTCATGAACGCGCAGCGTGAGGTTATTTACAAACGCAGAAGACACGCCTTGTTTGGAGAGCGCTTGAAGCTTGACATTGACAATATGCTATACGACTTGGCTCAAGCAGCTGTTTCGTATGCCCACAGCGCGAAAAACTACGATGCCTACAAAATTGAACTGTTGCGTTATTTTGGTATTGAAGCACCGGTAACTCACGATCAATTCATTCAAGAAAATGAAATGAATGTGATTCATGCAACATACGAAGCTGTTTTAATGGCTTATACTTCTCGTATAGATAGCCTTGCGAAAGAAGCGTTTCCAGTTATTGAAAATGTTTATCGTACTAATTCACAAGGATACCAAAACATTGCAATTCCATTCAACAATGGTCTGAAGGGAATTCAAGTTGCAGTTAACCTGGATAAAGCTCATTCTTCGGGTGGAAAAGAAATGATTAGCGCCCTTGAAAAAGGAATTACACTAGCCATCATAGATCAAAATTGGAAGGAGCATTTACGAGCAATGGACGATCTAAGAAGCAATGTTCAGTTTGCAGCGCACGAGCAAAAAGACCCCTTGTTGATCTACAAAAAAGAAAGTTTCGACTTGTTCCGTATCATGATTACGAAGACCAATGCTGAGATTGCTAATTTTCTATTGACTTGTCAACTGCCTTCCGGAACTCAAGCCAATCAAGCCCCTCAGCGCGAAGTTGTTCGTACACAAACTACGAAAGCGGACTCTGGAAACTTGAATCAACATTCAAGTCAAGCACAAGAAGCAGGTGAAAGAATTTCTCAACAACGCAGTGCGCCTGTTGTAGCTGACCCGAAAATTAATCGTAACGAACCTTGTCCATGCGGTTCAGGAAAGAAATACAAATCCTGTCACGGAAAATAATTATTCCGCGGCAAGATTTTCCCATTTTTCCATAAGTCCTTCAAGCTCCTTTTTTAGTTGCTCGTACTTGGTATTTTGTGAATTCACGAGATCCGAATTTGAATAATCCATAGTTGACATTTCATTTTCAAGTTCGGCCATTTGAACCTCCTTCTTTTCAATGTCTCCTTCAACTTTCTTGATCTCTTTTTCCTTTGTCTTATCAATTTTCACTGCAGGCTTAGGCTCAACAAACGCTTCTTCCTTTTGAATTTTCTCTTGCAGCTTTATCACTTTTTCATTCTCATAAAGAGCAATGCTCGTGGCCTTTTTGTCTCTTAAGAATTCCTTCACATCACCAGGGAATACAACCATTCTATCCGCTTGTATCTCGAAAACTTTTTGGGTTAATCCGTCGAGGAAATCTCTGTCATGAGATACCAACAAAACAGTTCCGTCGTACTTAGCGATAGCATTTTTCAGCACTTCTTTCGAAGCCAAGTCCAAGTGGTTCGTTGGTTCATCCAGCACCAAGAAGTTATAAGGTTGAAGCAACAATTTACAAAACGCCAGGCGCGCCTTTTCACCTCCGGAGAGGACCTTAACTTTTTTATCTATATCGTCACCGCTGAACAAAAACGCACCAAGTAATCCACGCACACCCTTGCGAATGTCTCCAACGGCTTCATCATCTATCGTTTGGAAAACTGTTTTTTCACCATCTAAAATATCGCTTTGGTTTTGCGCATAATAGCCAACTTCAACGCTGTAACCAATCTTCAATTCACCATCAAAGGCCTCTTGATTCATGATCATGCGTAGCATTGAACTCTTTCCCGCACCATTCTTTCCGATAAGCGCAACTTTTTCACCACGGACAATCTGAAAATTCACCTTTGAAAAAAGATGTAAATCGCCGTATGACTTTCCAACATCAAAACCTTCTAAGATAACTTTACCTGCGTGGGGTGCAGGTGGAAAAGCAATTCGAACTTTCGTTCCGTCTATATCATCGACCTCAATTTTATCGAGCTTGTCGAGCTTACGAATTAAAGTTTGAGCAAATGCTGC
>CAMCUG010000058.1 GCA_945878835.1 Chryseobacterium gleum
ACCTCTCCATTTACTTTTCCGTGATGTAAAATACATTGCCCGAGCGTTCCGAAATCTTTTGCCGTTGCATAGATTCCCGTGAAAGGTTTTTCAAAACCTTTTTCTTTATCTAAGTTCCAATATGCTGGAGACGACGCCCCTATTTTAGACCATATTTTTTCTTCGAAATAATTCGAAATTTTCGTTTGTGTTGCAGCTTCGAGGACCATTCCCAACAACACGGTATTTCCGCCTTCGTAAGACCAATAGGACCCTGGTGTTTCTTCCACTTTATAGGAAGAAGTTAATTTTTTTAAATCACTGCCATAGTAAGCTTTCGCCATGTATCCGAAAGGGCTGTTATAACTTTCTCCAAACGGAATTCCGCTGTTCATGTGCAGCAGTTGTTCCAAGGAAACGTCTTTGCTGTTCCATGGAATGTATTTTGAAATCGGATCTTGAAGAGAAGAAATTTTTCCGTCTTGAATCGCGCAGCCGATGAGCAACGAAATAGCACTTTTCGACATGGAAAAAGAATTCCAATGCGTAGAGTCGCCGCCATAACTCCCATACCATTCAGAAACAAGCGTATCGTTCTTAAAAACTAAAAACGCTTCAGACTCTGTTGAGTTTAAGAACTGAATGTTTTCAGCGGAGAGTATCTTTAATTTGGCGGGAAGATTAATTGCACTTCCAGGGTTTATTTTTCTTGTATGAAAAAGAGATTGGTCGTCGATGTCTGGCTTGGATTTACCATGAAGGTATGTGCAATACAAACCACGAGGAAGATAGCCATTTCCGGTTACGAAGAGAATTCCAATAAGAATACCCAATGACCCGAAAACAATGAGAACAATTTTCAAGGCTTTTTTCATTGCGACTATTTAAGAATCACTTCGGATTTACCAATTAAATTTCCGCCTTCATAGATTTCAAGACGGTATGTTCCTTTGTCAAGTGTTGACGTTGGGGTGAAATAAATACTCACGTCAGTGTCTTGCCCTTGATAATCAATTTCACGCGAAGCGCCGAAGGTATCGGCTTGTCCAGTTGCCGTAAAGCTGCCCCCACTTTTTCCGTTCATGGTGTTTCCGTTTGGCGCGATAACTTTGAGATAAAGCGTTTTTCTGCCAGGCTTAACAATTCTATTTTCACGCAAAGTGAACGATGTTTTAATCATGGAAGATTTTCTAGCTTGCTCCGTAACCGCTTCAGCGCCGCTGTTTCGTGCAAAAACACCTGCTGAATAGAATCCGCCGGTAGAAAGAACAGATCCTGCTTTAACTATTTCTTTGGTGGAGTTAAGATCTGTCTCGAGAGTCTTGCTTCTGTTTTCAGCATCCACAGCTTGTTGTTTGGCTTGCTGACCCTCGGCGAATAAACGGTCGTTGTCTTGTTGAAGTGAATCTATTTGATGAATATATCCCTTCATAATGTTTCGCAACGTTTGCGTTTCAGCAAGAAGTTTTTTAATGTCGTAATCTTTGTTTTTCGCGCGTTTCAACAGGCCTTCAATTTGAGAGCGTTGCGCTTCAATTTGCGACATCATTTCCACGTTGTCTGTAGTAAGGGTGTCGTACATCATTTTCATGCTTGTTAACGAATCTTCTGCCAACTTATACAGCTCAATAATTTGCTCTGGAGTAGCATTAGCGGCATCCATGGCAAGCACATTCAAAGCACCCATACTATTTTCTAAAGCAACAATACGATCGCGGCTTTCTTTCACCCAGAAGGCAAGGCTAAGACACAGAGCGCCAAGGAGGCTAATAACAATGATGGCAACTTTTTTATTCATAAGACGGGTTTTCAGCGAAAATACAATTATTTGTAATGAAGAGTATTGAAAAGATTCGGATTATTCAAGAATGAATGTATATTTGTCCCCCAAAAGGGTCCTGTGGCCGAGCGGCTAGGCAGAGCTCTGCAAAAGCTCGTACAGCGGTTCGAATCCGCTCGGGACCTCAAAAACAAAACACCTCTACGGGGGTGTTTTTTTATGCCTTTTCTTTTCGGTTGAGTAATCGGAATATACGCATCGATAGTTCGAAGAAAAGAATTTTATTGTTTGCGTTTTGGCCAACGCTGCGGTGGGCGGCTTCCAACTCGAACATAATTTCTTCAATGTTCAAATGATTAATGAAGCGAGAAAATTTTTGAGCAAATGCGTTTTCACCGGCAGTAAAACGAGAGATGTTTTCAGGCGTGTAATTTAACATTAGATTTTGACGCATTTGATCCAACGCGTACAAGAGGAAATGCTTTAAATCTTCGCGCGTTAATTCGTTCATTTTTTCAGCCCAAGCGTGCAAAGCAGGAACGTTTTTCGAGTAGCAATGACGCATCCAGTTTTGGAACTGCATGGCTAAGAATTCATTCGGATCGTCGTTGTCCCTTAGCCGCAACGCAACATCCCAACTCCCGTCTGAATAGTGGGCAATGTCAGAAATTTTATGCTCGTCGACCCCAAGCTGCTTTAACCCTAGAGAAATAGCTGTTTCGTCGATTTTTGGAACTTGAATAATCTGAACACGAGAGAGAATGGTGTTTAGAATGTTTTCAGATGAATTCGCAACGAAGAAAAACAAGGTGTTCGGTGGTGGCTCTTCAACAATTTTCAACAGCTTATTCGCAACGGCTTCACCAATCATTTCGGCCATCCAAATAACCATAATCTTATACCCACCTTCGAAAGATTTCAGCGAAAGTTTACGAACAATATTCGCAGCTTCATGAACCGTGTAAATAAGGTTTTTGTTATCCTTCGACAGTTCTTTCATCCAGTCTTCAATACCAAAGTATGGCGATTGCAGTAACCTGTTTCTCCACTCTGTGCCATAGTCGTCAGAAATGGTTTCTTTGCTATTGGGCTTTGTGAAATAGGGAAAACTGAAATGAAGATCAGCGAATTGAAAGGAGCTGTTTTTTTTGCAGGTAGGGCAAGCTCCGCATGAATCTTCGGCGGAGGCATCCGGACAATTAATAAATTGTGCATAGGCCAATGCGAGGGCTAAATTTCCAGCCCCTTCAGGCCCAAGAAACAGTTGCGCATGCGCAATACGATCTTCCGCTTTTGCTTTGCGCAAACGGTCAATTACATCTCTTTGCCCAATGATATCTGCGAACCTCATTTCCCTGCGAAGATAGCAGAAGTTTAATCGAAAATTTCGTGAAACATTTCCAACGAATTCATACGAATGGAAGTGTCGAGATGTGAAGAGCAAAAGGCAATAAGCTCTTCCAAGAGAGATTTGCGCTGACCGCGATTTAGGTTGCTAATCACCTCCGATTCGATGGGAGTGGAAATGAATAGTTGTAGGGATTGGTGAAGGAGCGCCTCGTCGCTTCGGGTGTTTTCGAAAGTGAGTTCGTATTCTTCGCTGAGGAACCCCATTTCGAGCGCGAATTGCGCGATAAAGTGAATGGGCAGCGTCCCCGTTTTTTCAACGTTATCTAGTCGTTGTGTTGTTTTTTTAATGAGTTCGAATATCTCTTCATTTACATAGTGTTCAGGCAAGCAGCGATAAAGAAATTCAGAAATAAAAAGAGCAACGGTAGATTTTTCAACATGAAAAGGAATGGTTATGTAGATAGCGCTAAGGCTCATATCTTTTGCTATTTCCAATTTTCCATCAGATTTTTTCCCTGAAAATTGAATAGCATTTAGCGGTTGAAAGAACGAAATGTTTTCTCCTTTTTTTCCTGTTCGAAATAAAAAAGTTTGAACCCCGTACTCTAAGGTAAACACATGCGCCAAACGAAGCGAATCTTTGAATTTTCGACTAGAAAGTACGTATGCATTTACTCGTTCATTCATATTTTTCTCAATGAAATTTAACCTTTCGAAAATAACAATAAAAAAACGCAACCTTAATTTAACATGGTGGGTATAAGACTATGAGTGCTGCAGAGAAGACTCAGAATTTTACTCTCCCATACCAACAAAGAGCATGTTTTTTCAAATAGGTAAGGTTTAGGTTTTCATTCTTCTTTCATCTTGTACGGAAAAGAGTGATTCTAAAAAGGGGTCGTTTTGGGAGAGGCGGCCTTTTTTTTATTAACTCTCCAACGAGACGTCTACCAAGAATTTTTTTCCAATTGTTTTTCTTCCGAGCAATACAGGATACCGCATTCCAGATCTATTCGTAAACGAAATTTCCGACTGTATTTTTTTCTTGTGAATGAGCATCAAGGTTCGCGCGCAATAACGTTCTTCGGTTTGACCAAAAGAATTTTTAATAATTCTTTTTTGGAATTTTTTGAAATGAAGAACAATGGGCTTTCCCGCTTCCCATTCAATGATAACCTCTAACACTTCTTTCCCGTTGATCTCTTTTAAAGACCACGATTCGCAATGCACGGCGGTGCGGAAAGCACCCGTATCTATTTTGGCACGCACGTTAACTCCACATAAATCGGGGAGTTGAATAACGGTTTTTCGACCAATGATGTCCATGACTAGCTTAAAAGTCTCTTCACCGTTTCGGAAATTGCTTTTCCATCTGCCTTACCTGTTAAAGCTTTTGAAGCAATACCCATTACTTTTCCAAGATCGCTCGGAGAGGTTGCGCCAACCTGACTAATGAATTGTTTGATTTCGGCCTCAAGTTCTTCAGGTGTTAATTGCGCAGGCAAATAAGCCGCAATAACATTGGCTTGCAATTGCTCTTCTTCAAGAAGGTCAGGACGGTTTTGCGTTTTATAAATTTCGATAGATTCTTGGCGCTGTTTGAACAGTTTGTTCAGGATAGCAACGGACCTCGTGTCGTCTACAGAGCCACCTCCGCCATCTTTGGTCATTTCAAGAAGGAGTTTGCTTTTTATATCCCTAAGCGCCATTAATTTATCCTTCTCTCCAGCTTTCATAGCTGTTTTTAGGTCTTCATTGATTCTTTCTTGTATTGACATGTGTTCAATTTTTAGTTCTGCAAATTTACGAATTTCTTCTTTATTAAAAAGTCATTGGTGAAAAGTTTCATTGGCGCTATTTAGAAAAGGAAATATCTTTGACCGAACGAACATTCGGTTATGGCAAAAGAAATTTCAAGAAGAGACAAGGTTGTTAACACGGCCCTAAAACTGATCTCAAACGGAGGCTTTCACGCTTCTCCAATGTCTGAATTAGCTAAGCTTTCAGGTGTTGCGGTAGGTACAATTTACCACCACTTTCCAAGCAAAGAGGACCTCTTTGAGAGTCTTTATGTTGAAACGTGCACAGAGGCGGCCCGTGCGCTGCACGAATCACTTTCAGTTAAAGTGAAGGAAACACAACGATTGACCCAAGCGTGGATGGCCTTGTACGTTTATTTTTCTTCAGCGCCGTTGCGTTATTTGGCCGTTATTCAATACAGAAACTCTCCTTTGTACAGCAAGAACAAAGAAATGGAAGATGCCTTTTCGGCATTAACAGCCTTGCTGAAGGAGGGTCAAAAAACAGGAAAATTCAAAAAAATGAATGTTGCTTTTCAATTTGAACACGTTCTTTCAAGTGTTTTTGCTGTTGTGCGTTTGAAGGTGGTAGAGAAGAAGAAAATTTCAGAGAAAGAGGTAAGAGAAATGGCAGATGCTATTATTCAAGCAACCCGCAAATAACCCGTAAGAATCAATTCGAAATCAAGTGGATTACCCATTAATTCACACTAATTTTGCAGCATGTCTTCAAAACAGAGAACATTAAAAGCGCCAATCGAATTCAAAGGAGTTGGCCTTCACACTGGAGAACCGGTAACACTTACTATTTGTCCGGCACCGGAGAATCACGGCTACAAGTTTCAGCGAGTAGATATAGAAGGAGCGCCAATTATTGATGCGGATTGTGATCGTGTAGTTGGAACTCAAAGAGGAACAACCCTTGAGCAAAATGGCGCTCGGGTTTATACAACAGAGCATGTTTTAGCAGCCTTGTACGGAAGCTTTGTAGACAACGCTCTGCTTCAATTGACTGGACCAGAAATTCCAATCATGGACGGCAGCGCGTGGCCCTTTGTTGAGGCCATCGAAGCATGCGGATTTGAAGAACAAAACGCAGAAAGAAAATTCATTGTATTAGACGAGAATATTGCGTTTGAAGACACGGAAAAAGGGGTTGAAATATTAGCGGTTCCAACGAACGGGGGGGAATACCGAGTAACAGTAATGGTTGACTACAACTCACCGATACTCGGAACTCAGCATGCTCAAATGTATAATTTGAAACAGTTTTCAAGTGAGATTTCAAAATGTAGAACGTTTGTATTCCTTCGTGAATTAGAACTTTTAGCCAAGAGCGGCCTAATTAAGGGCGGAAGTCTGGACAATGCCATTGTTATGGTAGACAAAGAGTATACAGAAGGTCAAATTAAAGATATATTGAAGGAATTGGGCCGGGAAGAGATAGATGTAAAGGTTGAAGGAATTGGGGTGTTAAATACCATTAAACTTCAATACGAAAACGAACCTGCTCGTCACAAGCTACTTGATATTGTTGGAGATTTGGCCCTCACGGGAAAGTTCATCCGAGGACATATTTTAGCGGCACGACCGGGTCACCACGGAAACGTTGCTTTTGCAAAGGTGCTAAAGGCTTGGGACAAAAAGCGTCAGTCTAGCGTTACGTTTGATTTAACGAAGACAGTTTTTGACATTAATCAAATCAGCCAAATGCTTCCTCACCGATACCCATTTTTGTTAGTCGATCGCATTATTGCAATGGACAACGAAAGTATTGTTGGGTTGAAGAACGTTACGATGAACGAACCGTTCTTTCAAGGACATTTCCCAGACAACCCCGTAATGCCCGGTGTTTTGCAAATTGAGGCCATGGCACAGGTAGGTGGAATCTTCGCCTTAAGTCAAGTGGAAGACCCAGAGCTATACAGCACTTACTTCTTGAAAATTGATGGAGTGAAATTCAAGCAAAAAGTATTGCCAGGCGATACGGTTATTTTCCATTTGAAATTGGAATCTCCTATTCGTAGAGGCTTGGTTAATATGCGCGGCGTGGCCTATGTGAACGGCAAAGAAGTGGGTGAAGCAACCATGTTGGCCCAAGTTGTAAAGGATAAGGTGCCGGCACAAACAATAGAAAAGGCATGAGCAACCTAGCGCAAATTCATCCAAACGCTAAAATTGGTGAGGGCGTTGAAATAGGTCCATTCACAACAATTTACGGGGATGTTGTTATTGGCGAAGGAACTTGGGTAGGTCCGAATGTGACCATTATGGATGGTGCGCGTATTGGAAAGAATTGCCGCATTTTCCCTGGAGCGGTTATTTCTGCTATTCCACAGGATTTAAAATTTGCAGGGGAAAAAACAACAGTTGAAATAGGTGACAATACCACCATTCGCGAGTGCTGTACGCTAAATCGTGGAACAAAGGATCGCATGACCACAAAGGTTGGAAGCAACTGTTTACTTATGGCTTACGTGCATTTAGCGCACGACGCTTTTGTGGGTGATAATTGTGTTATAGCAAATTCGGCAAACATTGCGGGACATGTGACTATTGGAAATTGGGTGGTTATTGAAGGTGTTGTTGCTGTTCAGCAATTTATTGAAATTGGAGACCACTCATTTATTGCAGGAGGTTCTTTGGTGCGAAAGAACGTTCCCCCTTTCATAAAGGTAGCTCGCGAACCATTGAGCTACATAGGGGTTAATAGCATTGGCCTTCGTAGAAGAGGCTATTCAGACGAGCAGGTCTCTCGATTGGAAGATATCTACAGAGTTTTATTCGTGCATAACAACACAGTTGCTGCAGGAGTAAAGCAAATCGTTGATTCGTTTCCGGATTCAGATGAAAAACAAATCGTTCTCGCATTCATTCAACGCTCTGAAAAGGGCGTAGTACGGGGCGCACAGACCACTTAAAGGTGCAAATAGATCTTCAAGATATTGGAAAGAAGTTCGGCGGAAAATACATTTTTCGCCACTTGAATAGAACCTTTCATTCTGGAGATCACATTGGAATTGTGGGTCAAAACGGCTCGGGGAAATCAACACTCGTTCAAATTATTTCAGGCTACTTATCTGCTTCAGAAGGATTAGTGAACTACGAAGGAATTCCTTCCGACGAAATATGGAAACACATCTCGCTGTGCTCACCAGCCATGGGGCTTTACGAGGATTTTACTTTGTTGGAACACCTGCAGTTTACGCATGGACTTAAGCCTTTCGAAGGAGCGTTTTCAGTGAATGAAATTCCGGAAATTCTTCAACTTGAAAAACACGG